>DBXU01000046.1:0-641 GCA_002310075.1 Bacteroidales bacterium UBA1204
GTCTCGGTGATCTGATAGACGGGTTCATCTTTGGCTTCTTGGGCGAAGAGGGTGGCACTAGTGCCTAACAGCAGTGCGAAGGCTGCCAGTTTCATGAATTTATTCATAATATGTTGTCTTTGTTTGTTTTATAACTTCATTATTTTGGATGTCGTACAACCTGATTCGCTTGTTACCTCAATGAAATAGCAGCCTTTAGGAGCATTCGAAAGGTCGATCACAGCTTGGCTTCCGCTCAAATCACGTTGTTCGATTTCTTGTCCTGTCACGTTGAAGACACGCACTTGGCGCAGTCCTTGACCTTCGATGGTGACTTGGCTCTCGGTGGGGTTGGGATAGAGGCGAACGCTCTTTTCGGATCCGTTTTCATCTATGCCAGTGGTCCAGTCGACATACACCGAGTTGGTGGGGTTGGATTCGACAGAAGCCGTTTTTCCGGTCACCGTGTAGGTGTAGGCCTGACCTTGTACGGCGCTGAAGTCGACAAAGTCGGTGCTTTCGGACCAGCCAATATGTTGTCCGTCGCGGTAGATGTAGTATTTTTCAGCCATGGTGGCTTCGTCCCATTGCAGGACGACGTGACCTTGGTGGATGAAGAAGTCGAGATGGCGAGGGATAATGGTTTTGTTGATCTCGATGAA
>DBXU01000046.1:765-1583 GCA_002310075.1 Bacteroidales bacterium UBA1204
TTGAACTCTTGGCCTTTGATGCGGCGATAAAGGATATAGCCGGTGACACCTTCCGCTTCAGGGGCGTCCCACATAACCTTTACCTTGGTGGGCGTGACCATCTCATAGCGGAGGTTAGTCGGGATGCCGCACGGTGACTCAGGCATGACGTTGGCGACATTGGAATGCAAGGTCTCGCCGTCGTTGGAGCAGGCGGTGACGAAATAGGTGTGGAAATCGTCGGCTGCCTGCGGGTCGGTAAATTGGGTGCTCTCGCTGACGGCTATGAGGATGTTGTCGCGGAAAACGTAGTAATGGATGATGTTTTGGCTGTCTTCCATCGTCCAGTTCAGTGTGATGTCATCGCCCGAAGGTGTTGCCGTCAGGCCGATGGGGCCGTTGCTTTCTTCGTCTTTGTTGCTGCAGGTGTTGTTGGCAATATAGAACAAGCCGTTGTCAATGTCGCTGCTCAAGCCTTGGAAGCTGACTTTGCGTTCGCCATTCGAGTTCTTGACCTTGAAGCTAACGTTGATGGGTTGGACGGGTTTGTTCCAAAGGATATCGATATGGCCGAGAGGCAAGGTGATGGTTTGGGTGGCGCTGCTCGATTCGAGGGTGACGCAAGCCACTTCGTCGCCAGCTCCGTTGACGAAGGTGAGCTTGCCTTCATGCCAGCCTTGCGGGTCGGATGAGGTCATTTCGACAGTCCAGTTGCAGGTAGGACCAAGCAATATGTTTTTCTGGTATGATGGCTTTCCTTGTGCATTGTGGACAACGGCATAGACGCAATAGTCCACGATGGTGGGCATGTAATGGTCGGTGAAGCTCATGGTAGCACC
>DBXU01000046.1:1621-2052 GCA_002310075.1 Bacteroidales bacterium UBA1204
ATCTGGTCGATGGCGGTGAGATTCTCGAGGTGGATGTTTTGGGTGGGATTGGTCCAGCTGATCGTGGCTGCATAATCGAAGTCGTTGCTAGGTTCCACCGACATGTTTTCGGGCTGCAGAGGCATATAAGAATAGACATCGGTGGGCACGTAGTTGAAAATGGCTTGAGCCCAACCGGCATAGTCGATTTCGTCGATGACGAACCAGCCGTCGCTGCTGCCGCCCCATCCCCAGTTGAAGTGGAAGAGGTCGTCGTCGTCATAGCCGTCGCACACGAAGGCGTGGCCGCCGCTGTTGCTGAAGCCGGAATAATAGACGGGCCAACCCAAGTCGAACTGTTCTTTGAGCATGTCCTGCCATGCAAAGATGGAGTATTCGTCGCGACTCTTGAGGCTGCATTGGTTGGAGTAGGAGAAATAGTGTCTGATGGC
>DBXU01000046.1:2094-2890 GCA_002310075.1 Bacteroidales bacterium UBA1204
GCCTCAATCTCCTCTTGTGATGCGCCACCGAGACGGTCGGGCATGTTGTCCCAATCGTAGGTGGTGTTGCCAAAGTTGGCCGACAGGGTGCCGTGACCATGGCAGTAATATGAGTGGCTACCAGTGCCTTGGAGAGGATGGTTCCAGCGTTTCATCACTTGGCTCATGGCCGTGGCCACACAACCTGCATAGCAACGGTCGCCGGGGCCACCGGGAGCATCAGGGGCGTAGAGGTTATAAGGTGAGTCTTGGTTCCACTTGGTGGTGCAGATGAAGTCGACGCCACGACCGCCATTGCGTGAGATGAGCTTGCCTGTGTTGGCCACGCTGACCCATTCCTCAGCAGTGTTGTCGAAAAGAACGGCGTTGCGACTTGTGCGCGCCTCGATGATCTTTTCGAGATAGAAGGCGAGCTCGGGCGACATGTTTTCGGTCTCAAAAGGTCCCTCGTTGGAGTAACCCACGATGGGACGGAAACGGTCGTCAGCCGAGACGATGACGAAGCCCTCTTCACCCACGTTGAAGGCATAGAAGCAATCCTCGCCACGGTTTGAAGTGCCTGTGTATACCAGTTGTAAGTCGCTGGCCTTTAGATCGCTGTTGATGGCGGTGCAAGCGAATTTCTGGCCGATGATTTTGGCTTTTTCCCTATCAACGGGATTGGCGTTCAATGAGGTAATGCCCAAAAACAAGGCAATCAGTAATAAAAAGTGTTTGTTCATAGACTATTTGATGTTGAATTAAAGGCTTCAAAAATAGGAAAAATATCGGAATGCTCGTGCATTATGGAAAAGAA
>DBXU01000134.1:0-416 GCA_002310075.1 Bacteroidales bacterium UBA1204
GGTGTGGTGGTGGCCGACGACAAGATTGAGAACCTGAAGCAGGAAAACTCGGCCAGCAACGTCATCATCGTGGAATTCGAGAGCGAGGTGAGCGAAGCCCTGCTCCGCAGCATCCCGCAGGTGGCTCGCGTGCAGCAGGTAAAGGAAAACCACTGGATCCTGGAGCCACAAGGCGACACGGACATCCGCGCCAACCTAATGCGGTGGTCGGTGGACCGCGGCCTCATCATCAAGACCTTGCAGAAGGAAGACTTGAGCATCGAAGAGGCTTTCCAGAAGCTGACAAAATAATGCTGATTGTGGAATGCTAGATGCTAAATGTGGAATGCAAAAATAATTCTGCATTTAGCATTCAGCATTCATAATTTATTCGTATTTTTGCAGCCTCAATCGTGGAAAGATTTGATTTGATTGCA
>DBXU01000134.1:426-14816 GCA_002310075.1 Bacteroidales bacterium UBA1204
AAATGCTAAACCAATGCTTTTTCCTATCCTTTCAGTCAACAACTTCCCACAAATTTATTTATTAACTTTTTAATAAACAATTTGTTATGGGTTATTATTTCACTTCAGAATCCGTCTCCGAGGGTCATCCCGACAAGGTAGCCGACCAGATATCGGATGCCGTATTGGACGAGATTCTACGTTATGATCCCACCTCCAAGGTGGCCTGCGAAACCTTAGTCACAACCGGACTTGTCGTGGTGGCGGGTGAAATCCGCACCAACGCTTACGTTGAGATTCAAGATGTGGCTCGCCGCGTCATCGACCACATCGGCTACAACAAGTCGGAGTACCAATTTGACGCGCAATCGTGCGGTGTGCTCTCTGCTCTTCATGGACAGTCGAACGACATCTACCAAGGCGTGGGACGCACCAAGCCTGAAGAACAGGGTGCTGGCGACCAAGGCATGATGTTCGGCTTCGCCTGCAAAGAGACCGAGAACTACATGCCTCTCACCATCGACCTTTCCCACATGCTCTTGCAAGAACTCGCTGCCATCCGCCGCGAAGGCAAGAAAATGACCTACCTACGTCCCGACGCCAAGTCGCAAGTGACAGTGGAATACGGTGAAGGCTGGAAGCCCTTGCGCATCGACACCATCGTCATTAGCACACAGCATGACGAGTTTGCTGACGAGACGACTATGCAAAAAAAGATTGAAGCCGACGTACGCAACATCCTCATCCCAAGGGTGAAGAAACAACTGCCTGCCCGCGTGAAGAAACTCTTCGGTGACGACATGAAACTTTACGTGAATCCGACGGGCAAGTTCGTCATTGGTGGCCCTCATGGCGACACTGGCCTCACAGGCCGCAAAATCATCGTCGACACTTACGGCGGTCGCGGCGCCCATGGCGGCGGTGCCTTCTCGGGCAAGGACAGCTCGAAGGTGGACCGCTCTGCCGCCTATGCTGCACGCCATATCGCCAAGAACCTCGTAGCCGCTGGCGTCTGCGACCAAGCCTTGGTACAGATTGCCTATGCCATCGGTAAGGCTGAACCCGTGGGCTTCTACGTCAACACCGACGGCACCTCACATGTGAAGATGTGCGACGCCGAGATCGCACTTAAGGTCAAGGAACTGGTCGACTTGAGACCTTACTTCATCGTGAAGCGCTTCGGCCTCACCAACCCCATCTTCGAAGAGACGGCTTCTTATGGCCATTTCGGACGTAAGCCTGAGACCCGAAAGATTGAAGTGTATTACGAAGACAAAGACACTTTCCGCGAAAGTGAACACATTTACAAAAACGTGGAATTTTTCGGCTGGGAGAAACTCGACTTGGTGGACAAACTGAAAGCAGCTTTTGGCTGCTAACAATAAAAAAGCCTGCGGGATTCCGCAGGCTTTTTTGTTTTACTTTTCAACGATTGTTATTCGTTTTCTACATTCTCTTCTGCTGCGGCAGCCGCTTCAAACTCCATGACAATCTCCTCTGGAGTTTTGCCAAGATTCTTCAGTGCGGCCTCAACAGAAGGAACAAACTCGCTTTCAGGATAGTCAGCGATGATTTTTTCATACATAGAACGTGCCTTATCCAAGTCACGAAGTTGATCCTCATAGACGAACGAAGCCATCATGAACATGCCCACAGGAGTCTTATCGAAAGTAGGATAATCCTTGATTAATTTGTCGCAAATCTTTTCGCTCTTTTCAGCATCTTTCAGGTTGATGGAGATTTCGAGTGCTTTAAACAACCAGTCGGGAGCGGTAGGGGAATCGGGGTTCTGCTCGACAAACTTGCAAAACTTCTCAACCACAGCCGGAGCCACTTCCATGTTCGCCGACATATCCTCGTTGAACAAGGCTGCTTCAGCAGAATTATTGTCATTGAACAGGCTGGCTTCAGCCTTTTTCAGGTCTTCCTCTTTGATTCTATTACCACAGGCTACCATGAAGAAAGCCATAAGGGCAACCAACATTAGTTTCATTGTGTTTTTCATAGTGTCGTTTTTTATCTGTGTTTCTTTTTTCTCGGAAAAATCATGCGGTAATCCACATCGCACTTACCTTCTGAAATAGCTCGCAATTTGCTTTGTAACAATGTTTTACGCAAAGGAGCAATGCGATCGACATGGACATGGCCTTCCAGATGGTCATATTCATGCTGGATGATGCGGGAACGAATACCTTCAAACACTTCCTCGTGTTCCTGGAAGTTCTCGTCAAGATACTTGATGCGGATCTTATCTTTACGAACCACTTCTTCATAGATGTTGGGCAGGCTGAGACAACCTTCTTTAAAAGACACATCGTCACCAAACGCCTCAAGGAGTTCCGCGTTGATAAACACCTGCTTGAAACCCTTGCCGTCAGGATAGTCGGGGTAGAACGGATTACCGTCGACGATGAAGAGACGAATCGATTTGTTAACTTGGGGAGCGGCCAAACCGACGCCCTCGGAATGTACCAATGTTTCCCACATGTCGTTCAACAGGGTTTCCAGCTCAGGATAATCTGGCGTGATAGGTTGGGCGACAGCCTTCAAGGTGGGGTGGCCATATGCTACGATGGGAAGTATCATTTTAGTTGAGAGTTTAAAGTTGAGAAATGAGAAGCATTCGACGGAGTCAATTTAGAGTTTAATGACTCCATGTAAGACTGTAGGATGATGGTGGCGGCAATGGTGTCGACCAGTTCCTTGTCCTGACGCTTTGACTTACTCAGACCTGCATCGATCATGGTCTGATGTGCCATAACCGAGGTGAAGCGTTCGTCGTAACGCACGATCTTCATGTCAGGCAAGAGCTTCTTCAAACGGTTGACGATGGGTTCGATGTATTTCGAGCAGTCGGAAGGATTGTTTTTCATATCCTTAGGCTCACCGATGACAATCTGCTCCACTTCTTCGCGCTTCAAATAGTCGAGCACAAAGTCGACCAGTTTGTGCGACTCCACTGTCGTCAGCCCGTTTGCGATGATCTGCAACGGGTCGGTGACGGCGATGCCGCAACGTTTCCTGCCCAAGTCAATTGCCATTATCCTAGCCATGTCCTTCAAATCAAAATGCAAAATTACATATTTTTCCGCAAAACGAGGGAGTGACAATAAAAAAAGAGGCTCTTGCGAACCTCTTACTTTCAGGGTGGAATGTGGGATTCGAACCCACGACCCACGGAACCACAATCCGGTACTCTAACCAGCTGAGCTAAATCCACCATCTGATTTTCGGCGGCAAAAATAGTACTTTTTTCCGAAACTGAGATGTTTTGAGGCCAATTTTTTCATTTTTTTATTTTTTGCCTCAAAAACATGGACGAAATCCGTATTTTTGACGACTCAAACCGTGCCACCCGATGGTTAGCAAGCAAAAATACGACCAATCCCCCAAGGCCCTGGCTTGGAAACGTTTTCGAAGCAATGTGCTCGGAATGATTTCGTGCGGCTTCGTCGTCCTTTGGGCATTAATGGCACTGTTTGCCTATCTTATCATTCCCGACAAGACGCCCAATGCCAACCGTCAAATCCTTGAAATCAGCACCAAAAAGCCTGGCTTTGAGGTCGACATGCTGATGATCCCAAAAGAAAACCCCAACCCCAAGACTCCATTTTTTCAGTTTCTTCTCAACGGCCGACCCGATGACTGCATCTATCTTCCTTTCGACAGCCTACACGTAACAAGAAACCAAACTACGGTCTACCTGTATCAAGCGGAAGAAAGCCAAACCAAAAGAACTGAAGTTGTTGACAACCAAGAACTCACAAAACAAGCATTTTCATCCTCTGACGAAGCCGACACATATATCAGGGCGCACTGCATAAAACACCGCAAGTTTTTGTTAGGCACCGACCAATTTGGACGTGATTTTTTCAGCCGTTTGGTTTTAGGAAGCCGCATCAGCCTGACAGTAGGCTTCATTGCCGTCTTGCTTAGCCTGATGATTGGCATTGTGATGGGCAGCTTGGGCGGCTTTTTCCGTGGCAAAGTTGATGACGCCGTAGTATGGTTCATCAATGTCGTATGGTCCATCCCCACCCTCCTCCTCGTCATCGCCATCACCTTCGCCTTGGGCAAGGGCATTGCCCAGGTTTTCATAGCCGTAGGTCTGACCATGTGGGTAGAGGTGGCTCGCATCGTCAGAGGACAAATTCTTTCCATCCGTGAGACTACTTTTGTAGAAGCAGGAAGAGCTCTGGGATTCAGAAACTTACGAATCATATTCAAGCACATCCTACCCAACATTCTCAACCCCATCATTGTAGTCTCGGCGGCCAACTTTGCCTCCGCCATCCTACTTGAAGCAGGCCTCAGCTTCTTAGGCATCGGCGTGCAGCCTCCCATGCCTTCATGGGGCAGCATGATCAAAGAGAATTATGCCTTCATCATCCTCGACGCCGCATATCTGGCCATCCTACCTGGCATCGCCATCATGCTTTTGGTTCTAGCGTTCATGCTCATCGGGAATGCACTCCGCGAAGCCTTGGATGTTAAAAACTGATTATATACACCTATATTTAATAGAAAAGTTGTATCTTTGCGCCCTCAAAAATGCGTATCACACAATGGCGGGTGTGGCGGAATTGGTAGACGCGCCAGACTTAGGATCTGGTTTCGAGAGAAGTAAGGGTTCGAGTCCCTTCATCCGCACGAGAATAAATAATCAAAAGAAGAGATATGAATATTACGCAAAGCATTAAAGGAGAAAACCTTATCTCCATCAAGATGAACGTTGAAAAAGCTGACTACGAAGAATTGGTCAACAAAACCTTAAAACAAATGAGGCAGAAAGCCAATATGCCTGGCTTCCGTCCTGGCATGGTTCCCATGGGCATGATCAAGCGCATGTATGGCACCACTGCCAAAATGGAGACATTAAATGACTTGGTTTCCGAGAACCTCAACAAATACATCTTCGACAACAAGCTCGACCTCATCGGATATCCCCTCAGCGACCTCGACCAGCAACAGCCTGCCGACCTCGAGAACGCCGAGAACTTCGATTTCTACTTTGAAGCCGCCTTGCGTCCTGAAATCAATGTCGACTTCACCAACACCATGGTCGACTTTTATCATATCGTCCCCACCGACGAAGAAGTCGGCAATGTCATTGACGACCTCCTCACCCGCAACCCCAACACAAGCCATCCTGAGACCGTAGGCGAAGACGACCGTATCGAAATCAAGATTCGCGAGGCCAAAAATGGCAAAGAAATAGAAGGTGGTTTCCAAAAAGATGGCCTTTACTTCAACATGAGCCAAATCAAGAACAAGACCCAGAGGAAGAAGTTTGTTGGCAAGGAAGTGGGCTCCGAGTTCGTCGTCAACTTCGCCAAAGTGTTCGGTTCTGAAGAAGAAGCCTCCAAGGTGCTCGGCAAAGATGCTCCTGCCGCTAGCGACTTTAACATTATCATTGACGATGCCATCCGTAATGAAAAGCCCGAACTGAACGGGGAGTTTTTTGAGAAAATCTTCCCCAAGAAAGACATCAAGGACCTCGATGCTTTCAAGGCTGCCGTCAAAGTCGAAATGGAGAAGCAGCATGAAGCCGAAACCGACCCCATCCTGTTCAACAAGATGATTGACGAACTGGTGGAAGCCGTGAAGTTCAACCTGCCCGATAATTACCTGAAACGTTGGATTACCGATAACAGCCAAGGCAAGATTACGGCTGAAGACGTGGAGAAAAACTACGAAAGCGATTATGTGAAGGGTTTGCGCTGGCAGCTCATCGAAGACAGCATAGTGAAAGCCAACCCTGAATTGGTGATCAAAGACGAAGAATTGAAAGACTTCGTGCTGCGCCAGATCTTCCCAGGCATCGACTACGCCAGCCTTGAGGACGACATGAAGGCCAACCTCGACAAGATTGCCGCCAACTACCTCAAAGACCAAGAACAAGTCAACCACCTCAAAAACCAACTTGCCGATATCAAGATGACTGCATTCCTGAAAGGCAAGATGAACATCAATTACACCGACACCACCGCTGCCGACTTCATGAAGAAGTTGGAAAAGGAAAGAAAAGCAAATAAAAAATGAACAACGAGTTTTTCAAATACGCCACCAAGCATGTGGGATTGAACACCCTTGGTCTGGAGCAATACATCTCCAAGATCAACAACAGCGGCTACATCAGCCCTACCGTCATCGAAGAGCGTCAGCTTAACGTGGCCCAAATGGACGTGTTCAGCCGACTGATGATGGACCGCATCATCTTCCTTGGCACCGCCATCGACGACTATGTGGCCAACATCATTCAAGCCCAGCTGCTTTTCCTTGAGTCGACCGACTCGAAGCGCGACATCCAAATCTATCTCAACTCTCCTGGCGGCAGCGTTTATGCCGGCTTGGGCATCTACGACACCATGCAGTTCATCAGCCCCGATGTGGCCACCATATGCACTGGCATGGCCGCTTCGATGGCAGCTGTGTTGATGTGTGCAGGAACTGCTGGCAAGCGCTCTGCCCTGCCCCACTCTCGCATCATGATCCACCAACCCATGGGCGGCGTGGAAGGTCAGGCCACTGAAATCGAAATCACGGCCCGCGAGATCCAGAAATTGAAAAAAGAGTTGTACGAGATTATCGCCAAGCACTCCGGCCAAACCTACGACAAGGTTTGGGCCGACAGCGACCGCGACTATTGGATGACCGCCGAGGAAGCCAAAGCCTACGGCATGATCGACGAGGTGCTTATCAAGAACAAACAAGCATAATCCATGGCCAAGAAGTCAGGTGTTTGCGCGTTTTGTGGCAGAAAAGCCAGCGAGGTAAGACTGCTCATTCAAGGCATCGACGCTGAGATTTGCGACAGCTGCGCCGAACAAGCCCACATTATCGTCAAGGAACAATTTGGCGAGTCAAGCAAGAGCTTCAGCCCCAAAGGCCTCACCTTGAAAAAGCCCGCCGAGATCAAGGCTTTCCTCGACCAGTATGTGATTGGTCAGGATGAGGCCAAACGCACCTTGGCCGTGGCTGTATACAACCACTACAAGCGCATCAACCAAAAGGTGGAAACCGACGAGGTGGAAATCGAGAAGTCTAACATCATCCTTGTGGGTGAGACCGGCACGGGTAAGACCCTATTGGCCCGCACCATCGCCAAGATGCTCAACGTCCCCTTTGCCATCGCTGATGCCACCGTGCTGACCGAAGCAGGCTATGTGGGCGAAGACGTTGAAAACATTCTCGTCAAGCTGCTGCAAGCTGCCGATTACGACGTGGCTGCCACCGAGCGCGGCATCGTTTTCATTGACGAAATCGACAAGATTGCCCGCAAGAGCGATAACCCGAGCATCACCCGCGACGTGTCGGGAGAAGGCGTGCAACAAGCTATGCTGAAGCTATTGGAAGGTTCAATCGTCAACGTGCCACCCCAAGGCGGACGCAAGCATCCTGAGCAAAAGATGATTGCCGTCAACACCAAAGACATCCTTTTCATTGCAGGCGGTGCTTTCGATGGCATCGACCGACTCATCGCTGCCCGCAAACGCACCAACGTGATTGGCTATGGAAGCGGCGGCAACACGGCTTTGGACAAGGACAACATGCTGCAGTACCTCTCTCCTGCCGATTTGAAGAAATACGGCTTGATTCCCGAAATCGTCGGTCGTCTTCCTGTCATCACCCACCTCAACCCCTTGGACAAAGACGCGTTGAAACGCATCCTCACCGAGCCCAAGAACGCCTTGGTGAAGCAGTTCCAAAAACTATTTGCCATGGACCATATCAATTTGGTCATCAAGGACGAAGTGCTCGACTTCGTAGTGGAAAAAGCCATAGAATTTAAAGTTGGCGCACGCGGACTACGTTCCATCATGGAAGCCATTCTCAATGATGCCATGTTTGAGACGCCCTCCGCAAAAGAGGTTGAAGAACTTGTCGTCGACCGCAACTATGCAGTACAGAAATTGGAAAAATCCGGATTACAAAAACTGCAGGTGGGAAACTGACTCAAAACAGCATATACATAACTTTTGAATGAAGAGCATCGGCAAATACCGGTGCTCTTCATTTTTGGCACAAATCTTGCATTTGTTGTTCACAACGAAAAAAGCACAAGAAAAACTACTATGAAAAAGATAGCCTTGACCTTAATGATTGCCTTGTTAGGCATCACCGGATTCGGACAAGTCATTCAAAAACCATCCAAGGGCCGTGTGGTCACCTTCAAACATATCAATAGCCAACGCCCAAAGCCCCAACCAGCGGTCGTTGACTTCTCGAACAACGCGGAGAAAGTCAATGTGGTTTATGGAAGAATTGACGAAAATGGCGACACAACGCTCTTGGTCATTTTGCCCGAAGTCGACATCAATCTGATGCAACGTTACAGACAAATCATCGATAGTCGCAAGGGGCAACGTTTGGCCAATAATGTAAGAACCGTCTACCCCTTCGCCAAAGCCGCCGGACAAAAGATGAAGGAATACGATTCCTTATTGATGGGTGTGAGCGACAAGAGTCTCCGTCATAAAATGATGAAAGAGGCAGAAGACGAGATCACAGCACAATATACCGAAGACCTCAAGAACCTAACCTTTACCCAAGGCGCCATTCTCATCCGTCTCATTGATCGTGAAACTGGGAACACTTCATACAAAGTGGTACAAGAGCTACGCGGCAAGGTCAGAGCATTTTTCTACCAAGGCTTTGCCCGCTTGTGGGGTTACAACCTGAAAACAGAATTCGACCCACACAACAACCCTGAAGATGACGACATCGACACAATAGTAACTTTGTTGGACCTTGGCATGATCTAAAAAACAAAGAGGGGCGCAATCGCGCCCCTCTTTGTTTTTTATTTACCGCGTCCTTGGATGACGATCAAAACCGTATAAATAAGAATCTTGATGTCTAATGCCAGACTGACATTTTCGATATACAGCACATCATACTTCAAACGTTCAATCATCTCCTCTACATTCTCTGCATATCCAAACTTGACCTCTCCCCAACTTGTGATACCCGGTTTCACCATGAGCAGAAGCCTATAATAGGGCGCCTTCTCTTCGATTTTCTCAATAAAGTATTGACGTTCGGGGCGATATCCGACCAACGACATGTCACCTTTCAAAACAGTCCAGAACTGTGGAATCTCATCGAGTCGAACCTTGCGCATGAATTTTCCGAATTTAGTAATACGTGGGTCGTCGTCGCTAGATAATCGGGGGGTACCTTCCGCCTCAGCATCAACGCGCATGCTACGGAATTTGGCCATTTTAAATGGCTTGCCTCCTTTTCCTATACGTTCCTGAGCATAGAAGACAGGGCCTTTGGATGTGGCCTTCACAATGATGGCACAGGCCAAAAACACGGGCGACAAGATGATGAGGGCCGTCAAAGATGCGAAAATGTCGAATATGCGCTTGACCACCCTTTGCCATATCGGCATCAGCTCAGGGGTAACTTGGACCAAAGGAGCCTGCCATATGGCCGACTGCTTGACGGTTCCAAAGACCAAGTCCTGCATTGCAGGAATAATCTTCACATTGGTATGGTCAGCCACCGAAAGAAGCACCTTCATCGTCTCCGTCTCAGAACGTTCGATGGCGATGATCACTTCCTCGACATCGTTTTCCTTCACAATACTGTCGATTTCATTGTAGCTGCCCAGATGAGGAAGATATTCGGCCAACTTATACTCATTCTTGTCATACACGTTGACAAAACCGATCAAACGACGTCCAGAAGGTTTCACCTCTTCCTCGATTTCCTTGTAGATATCGCAAGCATTGTCATTACTGCCCACGATAAGGGTGTTGAAACCGATCTTCTTATTACGTATTCTGGATATTACCGTCGTGGTGATTATCAATCTTGGGATGTAGGTCAGGCCGAACTGAAAAGAGAACAAGGCAATAAATGACTGATAATAGGATTTATAGGAAGACACTTCGTCGTCAAGAATGGCAACAAAGAAAATGACTACCACGCCCAACAAGGTGATAAAGAAGGTTTGCCCCAGTTCCTTTAAACGGGATTTCATGTACACCTTCTCATACGCCCCTGTTACTGCATGGAGTAGAATCCAACAAATCGGTATCAAGATTACCCCAATCCAAAAACTCTTTGTACCCAACGAATAGGTTATCCTATCCCAATAATTAATGTAAATGTCTTCGTGCGCCTTACGGAAAAAATAAAACAAGGTCCAGGCCAGAATGGAAGCAATCCAGTCAACGAAGAAATACAGGCAAGCTAGCTTTTTCTTGTTCATAACGGACGATACAACACTTTCAGGTTATCGAAGTAGTAATACCTCGGTTCACCGAGCGGAACATAATCGGGCTGCCCATACAAGGGATCAACGGACAAATCCGAGGTGATATAGGCCTTGAAATAAGAGGCATTCGGATGCTCTCTGATGAACGGCCCCAAATTAATATAGATTTTGTTCCAAACCTGGGGAACAGCATGCTCCTTATCGGTAGGCAAGACTTTCACCAAAGGCCATTCATGAAGTTTGTAATCCTCGTAATACATCACCCCGACAAACACAGTATCATTGGTCTTGTAATCCATCTCGAGAAGGCAGTACTCACCCACTTCGTTATGAAACTGCAGTTCCTCGGCTACGGCAACTTTGAAATCCAAGGAATCGGGAGGCAATGTCACCTTGCCGGAAAAGCCCAAATATTGCCAATTACTTGAGTGCCACGCTTCATTTCCGCTGATGCGTATAATATTGGTGTCGCTATCAGGTGTTTTAACCAACGACAATCCCGACTCGAAATCGCCCATCCAACCCACCACGACACCCTCATTGATGGGATAGTAATTCAGCACTGGATTGAGCGTAACGATGCTGTCTTCAACCAAAAGCATGTTCTCGTACACCATTGGTTTATAGAAACTATATGGGGCGCGAACCGCTCCTCTTCCGTCTACACAGATACCACCATACACAGTTACTTTGTGGAACCCTCTTTCCAAAATCGGGAAAGTGGATGGCAATTCGAAACAGCCAATGATTTGGTCGTCGACATATACCCATGCATCTGTGATATTGCTTGTATTTGCGCCAAATACGGAATAATCGTCTACGTTCACAGTAATGGAATCTATATGGATATATGATGGTACCTCTTGGGAGCCCTCAAACTTTTTGCATGAAGCAAGGGCCAGAGACACCAAAACAAAACCGAGAAAAAGACGAATGGTAAAATTCTTTGTCATAATGATTCGTTTTTAAGGTAACGATAAAGCAAGGCGATTATTGTAGCAGGAAAGCATTATTTCCTCACTTTTGCACTGGCCTCATCCACCGCTTCAAGAATGCGATATGCCAGCTTCAACACGTTGATGCCGTCATCGAGGGTAACTGCAGGAGCGGTATCGTGGACGATGGCCTCGTAGAAGCTTTCCAATTCGGTTTTTATCGCGTTGATAGAATGTATTTCGGGCATCTCGAAAGTGATCTGTTTTTCGCTACCATCGGCCAGCGTTATGGTTGCAGATAAAGGATTGCTCACGTCAACCGTATCATGGATGCGAAAAACCTCCGACTTCTTTTCAAGAAAATCCACCGTGATGTAAGCATCCTTTTGGAAAATACGGGTCTTACGCATGTTTTTCATCGACAGTCGTGAGGCCGTCAGGTTGGCGACGGTACCATTCTCAAATTCGATACGAGCATTGGCAATATCGGGTGTAGGGCTGACAATGCTGACGCCACTTGCACTGACATGGGTGACAGGAGATTTCACAATGTTAAGAAGGATATCAAGGTCGTGAACCATCAGGTCGAGGACGACGGGCACATCCGTCCCACGTGGGTTGAACAAGGCGAGACGATGTGACTCCACGAAAAGGGGCGTTCCGATAAACGGCTCTGCCGCAATAAAAGCCGGATTGAACCGTTCCACATGACCCACTTGTACCTTCACTCCAGCCTCATCAGCCAGCTTTTTCAACGCGTTAGCCTCGTCGGGAGTAGCCACGATGGGTTTTTCGATGAAGACGTGCTTACGCTTTTGAAGCGCTTTTGAAGCGCACTCAAAATGACGAATGGTCGGGGTAACAATATCCACAACATCCACCGCTTCGATCAGCTCGTCTATAGATTGGAAACGCTTGACATTCATCTCATCTTCCACCAACTGGGCTGTCTCGTCGGCCGGGTCGTAAAAGCCCACCAAACCGTATTGTTCTATTTGTTTGATGCAGTTGATATGAATCTTGCCCAAATGTCCTGCACCTAATACCCCGATTTTCAGCATAAGAAAAATTTTTCCGCAAAAATAGTTCTTTTATCGTTAGGTTTGGCGTAATTTCGCGCCGCAAAACAGAAAAACCGAGGTCCCTGAGCCCATCGAAGGGCCGACACACAATATGAACACCCACCTAGAAGACAACTACCGCCACAAGGGCTTACGAAAGCAACTCGTTGACCTGCTGCGAACAAAAGGCATCACCGACGAAGCCGTCTTGAACGCCATCAACGAAGTGCCCCGCCATGTGTTTCTCGACTCTTCCTTTGTCGAGCTCGCCTATCAAGACAAGGCCTTCCCCATCGGTTCGGGCCAGACCATCTCGCAGCCCAACACGGTGGCCTTCCAAACCCAGTTGTTGAAGGTCGAAAAAGGCATGAAAGTGCTTGAGGTCGGCACGGGATCGGGCTACCAGGCCTGCGTATTGGCCACCCTAGGCGCCAAAGTGTTCAGTATTGAAAGGCAACGCAACCTGTTTTTCAAGACGAAAGAAATCCTTGAGCAACTGCCGTTCAAGGTCAAGACCTTCTTGGGCGACGGATATGAGGGTCTGCCCACCTACCAGCCTTTCGACCGGATCATCATCACGGCCGGTGCACCAAGCATACCAGAGGCGCTTGTCAAACAGATGAAAGTCGGCGGCATCATGGTCATCCCTATGGATAACACCGAAGGAGATGGTCAGACCATGCTGAGGGTCATCAAGATGGAAGACGGTTCACTGAAAAAAGAGGAGTTTGGCAATTTCAAATTCGTTCCGATGCTAAAAGAAATAGGGAACGACTGACGCCATCCCCTATTCTTTCGATCCATATACGATTATTTCTTTTTAAAGATACTACCCAAGATTGAGCGGACGATTTGATTCCCCAGGCTACGGCCAATGGTAGTCGCCGTGGTGTTGATGGTCTTCTCCAGCGCCTTGCCTGCCGTCGACTTCTTCTTTCTGGTGGTCGTACTTCTGGAGCTGGTACTCCTTGAACGCTCTTTTTCCTTCGCTTCCTTTGCTTTGCGTTTTTCTTCCTCTTCGGCTTCTTTCTGGAGTCGTTTTTCCTCCTGTTTCTGTTGTTCAACGAGCACTTCGTAGGCGCTTTCGCGGTCGAAGCTCTTGTCGTAAACGCCATAGATGCGAGACTTACGAATCAGCTCGTTGCGTTGGTCTTCGGTGATGGCACCAATCTGGCTCAGCGGGAAGAGAATCTTGGCGCGTTCCACGATGCAGGGTGCACCTTTTTCGTCGAGCAACGAGACCAAGGCCTCGCCTGTCCCAAGCTCGAGTATGGCCGCCTCGGTGTTGAAATTCGGGTTGGTGCGGAAAGTCTGGGCTGCTGCCTTCACGGCTTTCTGCTCCTTAGGCGTATAGGCCCTCAGTCCATGGAGGATACGGTTGCCAAGCTGGCCAGCGATGACCTCGGGGATGTCATCGGGACTTTGTGTGACGAAATACACGCCAACGCCCTTGGAACGAACCAAGCGTATCACCTGTTCGATCTTATCCACCAAGGCCTTTGAAGTATCCTTAAACAGCATATGGGCTTCATCGAAGAAGAAGATCAGCTTGGGCAAAGGCAGGTCGCCGACCTCGGGAAGTTGGGTATAGAGCTCGCTCAGCAGCCACAGCAGGAAGGTGGAATAGAGCTTCGGATTAAGCATCAGCTTATCAGCAGCCAACACGTTCATCACGCCCTTGCCTCCTTCGGTCTGAAGGAAATCGAACACGTTGAATGAAGGCTCGCCAAAGAACAGGTCGCCGCCTTCGGCTTCCAGAGCCAGCAAAGCACGCTGGATGGCGCCTACGCTCACCGAGGTGATGGTGCCGTAGGTGGTGGTAAACTCCCTGGCGTTCTTGGCAACATAGTCGAGCATAAGGCGCAGATCCTTCATATCGATGAGGAGCAAGCCACGGTCGTCGGCAATCTTGAAGACGATGTTAAGGATGCCCGTCTGGGTCTCGTTAAGGCCGAGCAGACGTGACAGCAGCTGGGGTCCCATGTCGGAGATGGTGGCTCTGAGCGGATGACCTTGTTCGCCATACACATCGAAGAAACGTGTGGGGCAGCCGTGGAAGTCAGGGTTCTCAATGCCGAACTCAGGGCAACGTTTCTCGATGAAGCTGCTCATCTTACCGGCCTGGCTGATACCCGAGAGGTCGCCTTTCATATCGGCCATAAAGCAAGGCACGCCTGCCTGGCAGAA
>DBXU01000134.1:14865-27682 GCA_002310075.1 Bacteroidales bacterium UBA1204
CGGTTGGCCATCTTACCCACCATATAGAGGGGTCCGTTGTCGCAATGCGCGATGTAGAGTTGGTTGTCTTCTGTATACATAGCAATAGTTTTATTTGTTGATTCTGAATCGGATATACTTTATCGTCAGTCCCTGATCGAGCCACATCTGCTCGTAGAAGGTACGAATGGTCTTTACCTCCATGGCTTCATCATTGGCGTATAAGTCATCGGTGGCATAGAGCAATGGCAAATCTTGTTTTTCCACCACGTCATGAAGCGTAAATTCATACATGATGGGGCTGTCCGTCTTCAGGTTGAGAACGCCATCATGACGGACTATTTTTCTATAACGGTCGAGGAATTCAGGGGAAGTAAGACGATGCCGCGCATTGCGCACCCCTTCACCTGGATGCGGGTCAGGGAAGGTAACCCAAATCTCGGCGACCTCGTCTTTAGAGAAAAAATGTTCAATTTGATCAATGCGTGCGCGAAGGAAGGCTACGTTTTTCATTCCTTCTTCGTTGGATTGTTTCAACCCTCGCCATATGCGAGCTCCTTTGATGTCGACACCGATATAGTTGATTTCGGGATGTACACGTGCCAATCCGACTGTGTATTCCCCTTTGCCACAGCCCAGCTCCAACACAATAGGGTTGTCGTTATGGAAAAAGTCTTCATGCCACTTTCCTTGCAGTGGAAAACCCTCTCCCATGATACGTTCATAGCTGTATTCAAACAAGTTACCAAAGGTCTTGTTCTCAGCAAATCGTTCTAATTTATTCTTCTTCGACACAGTGTTGGTATTATTATATCATTCTTTTAAAATCCATGCCTTGTATTCGTCTGCCTTCCGAATCTCACGCAATGCTTCCATAGCCTCCTCATCACTAGAATAACGGCCGAATGCAACGAACCATTTGGTTTTACGCTTTTCAACAAATGCTTGCGTATAGCCCTTGCTTCTCAAAGATGCGGCCAATCGTTCGGCATTGTCCTCTTGTGCGAAACAACCGGCAATAATCCTAATGTTAGGTGTCTGTATCTCTTCGGCAGGTTGTGTTTCCTGCTCCAAAACGGGTTTTGTTTCTGGTTGGCTTACCTCCTCACCCTCTGAGTTGACAGCAAGCGTGTCGGCAGCAGCTGCAGTAGCAGCAGTATCTTGTACCATCTCGGTAACACGTTCCCATAACGGAACATAAACAGGGACCGAATAAGTCTTGGGGGCATGCATCTCCGGAGTGATCACAGTATTGGCGGGCTTTCTTTTACCGAAATCGATGATCCGGAAATAGAACAAGGCGAAACACAGCCCAGCCAAGAGGAGTGCGGCCAAAAGAATCCAAAGCCATCCATGACGGTTTTCTCTTCCCTCTTCTTCCTCATGAACCGCTTTTTCGTCAACAGTGACTGGCGTATTCTTATCTTTCTGCTGTTGGGCAATCTCAGCCTTAATCTCGTCTTTCGACTTGGAACGATCAATGGGGGTGGGGGAAAAGTCGCATAAGCCGAAGGCGTCAGCATTATAGTTGATGGTGTTCGACGGCTCAAAAGCCAAATCGCCCGCCCAATCATAATACAAGGTTCCAACATCCTTCAGCACCACCTTTTTCCCCGCCTTCAAGCTATTAAAGCAATCTGAAACGAACATTGCCAACAGCCTCCTAGCCTCTTCTTCGGGAATCTCATTCTTTTCAGCCATATAATGTACCACCAAATCGTTATCCTCCCTTAAGCCAGGATCGAACTCCAGCAAACAGGAGGGAGTGGTGAAATAGTTGGCCACCGGATTCACTTTAGCCGAGCAAGGCTTTTTTTGGAAGGCACCTAACCCTGGCACCACCAATGTGTCTCTGACAAACAAAAGATCCGATATGGCTTCAGCAATTGAAATCATGATCATTTAGTATTATTATCGGCAAATAATTCAGCTTTCTTGAGGTCGGAGGGAAGGTCGATGGACACGTTCTCCGAAGTGGTAATGCCCATGCGAATGGCCATTCCGTTTTCAAGCCAGCGCAACTGTTCCAATGATTCGGCAAGTTCCAAGGGGGAAGGCTCCAACAAGGCCACCTTTCGAAGCGTCTCTGCACGATAGGCGTAAATACCGATATGCTTATAGAACGGGCCTTGTTTCAGCCAATCCTTCTTTTCAACGTTACGCATAAAAGGGATGGGGTTACGGCTAAAGTACAACGCTTGCCCGTTACCATCCATGACGACCTTGACTGTATTAGGACTAAACAGCTCTTCTTCATCTTCAATGCGTTTGGCCAATGAAGCCAGCTGGACGCCTTCTTTGCAAATCAAATCAGCCATCTGGTCAATCTGTCGAGGGTTGATGAAAGGTTCATCACCTTGGATGTTCACCACGGCATCACATGGTACTGTAAGCAGGTCCATGGCCTCGCGACAGCGGTCGGTGCCGCTGCGATGATTGGGATCCGTCAATACATATTTCCCTCCAAAGCTCATCACCTCGTCGGCAATACGCACATCGTCGGTGGCCACCACTACATCATCCAACTTCGCCTTCCAGGCTTGCTCACACACACGACGAATCATCGTCTTCCCTTGTATCAAAGCCAAAGGCTTACCGGGAAAACGCGTTGACGCATATCTGGCGGGTATGATTCCTACAACTCTCATTTTTAAAACAAGCCATTCAGCGAGCCTTCAATTCGGTCGACGATGGTACTGAGATCTTCTGGGTTTTCAAGCTCGAGGTCATCGGTATCCACAATCAGCAATTTGCCATCATTGTAATGGCTTATCCATTCCTCATAACGTTCGTTGAGGTTGGTCAAGTAACTGATGCTGATTGACTGTTCAAATTCGCGGTTGCGCTTTGCAATATGGCGAATCAGCGTGGGCACGGAAGCCCTAAGATAGATCAACAAGTCTGGTGGTTGCAGAAACTTGGTCATCAGTTCGAACAGCGACTGGTAGTTTTCATAATCACGGGTTTCCATCAGCCCCATGGAATAGAGGTTGGCTGCAAAAATATGAGCGTCCTCGTAGATGGTACGGTCTTGTATGACATCTTCGCCACTGTTACGGATATCCATTACCTGTCGGAAACGGCTGTTGAGGAAAAATATCTGAATGTTGAACGACCAACGCTGCATGTCTTCGTAAAAGCTGTCCAAATAGGGATTATGCTCCACCTCCTCAAAATGAGGCGTCCAATTAAAATGCTTGGCCAATAGACGAGTCAATGTCGTTTTACCAGATCCTATGTTTCCTGCTATTGCAATATGCATATCGCTTTTGTTTTAAGGTGAAATGAAGTTGCTAAAATAAAGAAAAGTCAGGAAAGAAACCCTATTTTTTTTGAAAAAAGAGCATTTCTTTGTTTCTCAACAATTTATGAACCTTTCTTATTTAGGCGCCTTGAGCAAAAGAAAAATACCCAAAACGCAGAAAATGAGATTGGGGATCCAGGCGGCCAAGAAGGGAGACAACTCCCCGGAGATGGCAAACGTCTTCGATATCTGCATGAACAAGATATAAGAAAAGGCAATGGCTATGCCAATTCCAAGATGCATACCTATACCTCCCCTTATCTTACGGCTCGACAAAGCGGCTCCAATAAGGGTCAAGATCAGGATGGCAGCAGGTGAGGCCATGCGTTGATTCATTTCCACCTGATAGGCTTTTACGCCTTCAGAACCTTTGGCTTTCATGCGCTGGATATGATCTCGAAGTTCAAAAAAATCCATTTCTTCAAAATCCTCTTTCATCTTGTAAAAGTCTGTCGGAAGTAGATTCAAGACTGTATCGAGATACCTCCCCTGAACGATGGATTCCTCTCCTCCTTCGATATAACGAAACGTGTAAGGATCGATGCGCCAATGGTTGGGCGCAAGAGTATCGTGATATAATATATCGCCAACTGCCTTAAACTTCAACTCGGTGCCATCATATTTCTCCCAACTAAACCTATAGCCAAGGTCTTTCTTGATATGATAGGTCTCAACATAGACAAACTCATCTTTTGCAACTTGTATGTGGATGTTACGCCCTCCACTTTGAGTGAGTTGCTCCATATACTCATCTTTAAACTGTCTTCTAATCTCATTAGTATTGGGAATCAAGAAGTTACTCAAATACAAGGACAACATGGCCAAAGTCAAAGCCGCCAATATATAGGGATAGAGGAGCCGCCAGAAACTGACACCGCTACTCAAAATGGCGATGATTTCGGTATGGATGGCCATCTTTGAGGTGAAAAACACCACAGCAATGAAAGTAAAAAGATAGATGTAAAGATTTATATAATAAGGGATTGACATGACATAGTAATTCAGCAGAACCTTTTGCCACGGGGCATTATGCCGCAGAAAACTATCAATGTTTTCAGACAAGTCTATGATGATCACGATAAGGATAAGCATCGTGATGGCAAAGAAAAAGGTGCCGATAAACTTCTTGAAAATATATCTGTCAATCTTTTTCATCTACAATCGTTTGGTAACCTTAGCCAGGGTGAGATCCCTCCAATTGGTGAAATCGCCTTCGATGATATGCTTACGTGCCTCACGAACCAGCCAAAGATAAAACGCAATGTTGTGAAGGCTGGCAATCATAGGGCCAAGTATCTCACCCGCCACAAAGAGATGACGCAAATAAGCTCTAGAATATTGTGCATCTACAAAAGTATCGCCGTTGGGGTCGACAGGAGAAAAATCATACTTCCACTTTTCGTTCTTCAAGTTGATGATGCCTTCCGATGTAAAAATCATCCCATTACGTCCATTCCGTGTTGGCATGACACAATCAAACATATCGACGCCGCGCGAGATACCTTCCAAGATATTGGCCGGTGTGCCAACGCCCATCAAATAGCGAGGCTTGTCCTTGGGCAAAATGGAATTGACCAGTTCGATCATTTCATACATCTTCTCAGTCGGTTCTCCGACCGCCAGTCCTCCAATAGCATTGCCATCGGCGCCTTTGGAGGCGATATACTCCGCAGAGCGTTCGCGCAAATCACGATACACACACCCTTGAACGATGGGAAACAAGGCTTGCTCATAACCATACTTAGGTTCTGTGGCATTGAAGCGTTCGACACAACGGTCAAGCCAACGATGGGTAAGTTCCATGGATTGTTTGGCGTAATTGTAATCAGCCGTCCCAGGGGTACATTCATCGAATGCCATCATGATGTCGGCACCTATACTGCGCTCAATGTCCATAACCTTTTCAGGCGTAAAGAGATGGCGCGACCCGTCGATATGGGATTGGAAGGTCACCCCTTCCTCCTTCATCTTACGAATTCCAGTAAGCGAGAACACTTGAAAGCCACCGCTATCCGTAAGAATAGGCCTGTCCCAACCATTGAACTTATGAAGTCCCCCTGCAGCTTCAAGCACATCCAGACCCGGCCTCAAATAGAGATGGTAGGTATTGCCCAATATGATTTGGGCTTTCGCCTCTTCTCTCACATCACGAATATGGCATGCCTTCACCGTGCCAGCCGTACCGACCGGCATGAAAATAGGCGTCTCTATCGGCCCATGGCCAGTTTGAAGAACGCCCGCTCGGGCGGCGCTTCTGGGATCGTTGGCAGCAATGCTAAAACTCAACATGTTTTCTTATTTTTTGCAAAAATAATACATTTTTCAATACAATTTATCCGTGTCACATATCAACTATTTTTCTATCTTTGCAATCACTAATAATACAACAGCCGTGCATATCGTCTTTCACTATAACAGTTTAAGTTTCATTATATTAATCTGTTTCCTCTTTTGTTTGTTTCTTCAACTGCTCTATCATTGGGCTTTCTTTTCTCGTGTAGCTTTTTACAAGAAAAAGAATGCTGTAAAAACTGACAACGAGCTTGAACCTGTTTCTGTCGTCATATGTGCACGAGACGCCTATGAATATCTTGTTGACATCCTTTCGGCATTGTTGAATCAAGACTATCCTGACTATGAAATCGTCATTGTTAACGATTGTTCCGAGGACGAGACAGAAGAGTTCTTGAAGAACATTGAGCGTAAAGAGCCCAAAATCAAGGCCGTTCAGCTTCGTCAACATCTTAACTTCTTCAACGGCAAGAAGTTCCCGCTTTCCATGGGCATCAAATCAGCCTCCAATGATTTGTTGGTGCTTACGGATTGTAATTGCATGCCCAATAACGACCAATGGCTTCGTAGTGTTGTTGAATGTTACAAGACACATACTGAAGTGGTTATCGGCTATAGTCCTTATGTACGCCGCAAAACGTTGTTCAACAAACTCATCCGTTTTGACGCCTTGCGTCAGGGCATGTTCTACCTCTCTGCTGCTTTGAGCAAGCATCCCTACATGGGTGTTGGCAAGAATTTGTCGTATCGTAAAGAGTTGTTTTACAGAAACAAAGGTTTTACATCCCATTACACCACTTCTGTCGGTGACGACGACATCTTCATCAGTCAGGTAGCCACCAAGAAAAACACCGAGGTGCTGATCGATGCCAACAATATCATTACCACGGCAGCCCCCAACAATTTCAGGCTGTGGATGCGCCAGAAAAGCAGTCGTTATTCCACTTTCTCACATTACAAAATGGGCACCAAGGTGTCGCAATGTGTTTTCTTATGGTCGCAGTTTTTGTTTTATGCCTCGTTCATAGCTTTGTTTTGCATGCCTCCTGCCTTTAGTTCAACTTGGGGGTCGGTTGCTTATTACAGTATATTATTAGTGTTGTTCCTGCTTCGTTATGGCACGCAACTGTTCATCTACCACAAAGCTTCTTTGAAGCTAGGAGAGAAAGGGCTTTTGAGCGGTCTGTTTTTCTACGACCTCTTCTTCACTTTCATGACTCCTTTGTTGCGGCTCATGGGAAGGATGAACATTGGGGTAGAGTGATAAAAAAACACAATAAAACAAGAAAGGCTATCTTTGGATAGCCTTTCTTCATTTAAACAGGAGTCTTTCCGTTAATTACTTCGCATAACTGACTGCTCTTGTCTCGCGGATCACAGTGATCTTGATTTGACCCGGATAGGTCATCTCCGTTTGGATCTGCTTGGACAAGTCGTAGGCGATACGGTCGGCATCGGCATCGGTCACCTTGTCGGCGCCCACGATCACGCGCAGCTCACGGCCTGCCTGAATGGCATATGTCTTGACAACGCCAGGATAAGACATGGCCATGTCTTCCAACTTGTTGAGACGTTGGATATAGGCCTCCACCACTTCGCGGCGGGCACCAGGACGGGCGCCAGAGATGGCGTCGCACACCTGAACGATAGGAGAAATCAAGTTGTCCATTTCGATTTCATCGTGGTGGGCACCAACGGCGTTACAAACGTCCGGTTTTTCCTTGTTGCGCTCTGCCACCTTCATGCCCAAGATAGCATGCGGCAATTCATCTTCATTGTCGGCCACCTTACCGATGTCATGGAGCAAGCCAGCGCGTTTGGCGGTCTTAGGATTCAAACCAAGTTCAGCAGCCATCGTTGAGCACAACTTGGCGGTTTCGATAGAGTGCTGGAGCAGGTTCTGCCCATAGGAAGAACGGTACTTCATTCTGCCTATCATCTTAATCAAATCGGGGCTCATATTATGGATGCCCAAATCGATGACTGTGCGTTTGCCGGTCTCTATGATTTCCTGTTCCACTTGTTTCTCCACCTTATGCACAACTTCTTCGATACGAGCAGGGTGGATACGACCGTCGGTCACCAACTTCTGGAGCGACAGGCGAGCTATCTCGCGACGGACTGGATCGAAACCCGAAATCAAGATGGCATCTGGGCTGTCGTCGATGATGATTTCGACGCCTGTGAGGCTCTCAAGAGCACGGATGTTACGGCCTTCACGACCGATGATACGGCCTTTGATTTCATCGTTTTCGATGTTGAAGACGCTGACTGTATTCTCGATAGCTGTCTCGGCAGCGGTCCGTTGAATGGTCTCGATGACGATTTTCTTGGCCGTCTGATTGGCACTCATCTTAGCATCCTCGGTGATCTCTTTTACATACACCATGGCTTGCGCCTTGGCGTCTTCCTTAATGAGTTCCACCAGCTGTTCTTTTGCCTCCTTCGCGGAAAGGCCAGAGATGGCCTCTAGCTTTTGGGATTCCTCATTGTAGATGCGGTCGAGATCGGATTTCTTCTTGTTAAGGCTTTCCTGCTGTGCCTCAACCTTTTGCTGAGCAGCCTGCACTTCCTTGGCTTTCCGTTGAGCCTCTTCCATTTTCTGGCTGGCTTGTTGCTGCAGCTGACTGATTCTATTCTCTGTTTTTTGAAGTTCCCGCTTACGTTCGTTGCACGCCTTTTCGTGCTCGTCCTTCATTTGAAGAAACTTCTCTTTAGCTTGAAGGATACGCTCTTTCTTGATGACTTCGGCTTTTTCCTTGGCCTCTTCAAGCAAGGCTGTCTCTTCTTTGGTAACGGCTTTCTTCAGTAGGGTGGACGTGATAAGATAACCTACCGCAAGGCCCACGACCAAAGCAGCTGCGGCGATGATAATCCAAGTAGTGTTTGTGATACTGAGTAATAACATTTTAAACTCTGTTTTACCCGAATGCGATAAGAGAAAAAAGAAACTGCCTACCCAGAGGGATTGCGTAAACCCCAAATAATACGCTTGTGGTCACCGCGTTGCGCAAACGTCCACTGGCACCGAAGTGCTTCCCAAAAGGAATGAGGCCTGTTTTTACAGGGCGCGAGTAAACCGGTTGATGTGTTAATAGTGTTGAGTTTACCAAATGCGATAAGCAGGCAGTTTCAGATTTTCAAAGAGCATATCCAAGTCTACCTTGGACTATGATTGTTCGCTCAATAAGTCATTCAAATCGTTCAGCTTGCGTTCCAAATGTTGATCCTTAAAGGTCAATTCAGCATCAAGCTTGATCACTGAGGTGGCAAATTGCAATGCCGTCATCGACATCAAATCAAGAGCATCCTTGTAAGCGTAATGCTTGGCATAGTATTTCACTCTCTCATTGATGAGTTCCCCAGCTTTTCTAACCTTCTCTTCGTCAGCACGGGACACGGAAAGGCGGTAGCTTCTGTCCAACAGGGTGATATTAATCGTAATCTCATCCATTTTGCTGACATCCAATTATCTGAATTACTCTTTACTGTTCAAAATCGAAACGCACCTATCAATCTCCTTCACCAATTCCTTGATGAGCTTTCTTCCTTCTTCTATCTCTTCCTCGTTGTCGAGTGCGTTAACAATTGTACTTTTATTTATTTTATTCTGCAACTCCTCTGTGGACTGGCGCAAGACCCGATTTTCATTTTCAAGTGCCGCGTTTTCTTCCACAAGACGTCGATTTTCAACAGCTAACTCGTTTTTTGCATCCAATAATCTCCTCAATTTCAATTCGATCTCGGATACTATGATGCTTAAATCAGCCATTTATTAACGACAATTTGGAATTGTGCCACAAAAATACGGAATTAAGTAATACTCTGCCCGTTTTTTGAAAAAAAAATCCACGTTTTTCCAATAATAGCAGGAAAAAGCCTACTTTTATCGCTCCAAAACCAGCAAACGCATGAGAAAAATCGCTTTTATGATCGCCCTAATCACAGTTTTAGCTTCTTGTTCCACAAAAGAAACCACTCTGGCCATCATCGAAACCACTGATACTCACGGCCGTTACGATGAGTTTGCCAACGATGCCTACACCCTCAAGAAGATGAAAGCCGAACTAGGCGACCGGCTTATCCTGTTGGACAACGGCGACGACATGCAAGGCACGCCGTTCCAATATTGCTCCAACCAAGACGCTGAGCACCCCAACTTGGTCTCCAAAGTGTTGAATTACTTCCCCTACGATGCCGCTTGCGTGGGCAACCACGATGTTGAGGCAGGCCGCAAGGTGTTCGACCGCGTATATTCTGAGACCAAAGTACCCGTATTGGCCGCCAATGTCATCGACGAAACCACGGGCGAACCCTATTTCACACCTTATATTCTCCTCGAGCGCGATGGCTATACAATCGCCGTGCTCGGTCTGCTGACACCTTACGTAGTCACTTGGGTACCAGACAGATTGCGTCCAGGCCTGCGTTTCGACCAACTTGAGGCAGCGGCCGAAAAATGGGTGAAGCTCATCAGCGAGAAAGAGCATCCCGACCTGATGATAGGCTTGTTCCACTCGGGATGGGAGCCCATGGCACAGAACCTGCCCGAAGACCATCCGCTTGGACGCGAGAATGCCGTGAAATGGGTGGCCGAGAACATCCCCGGCTTCGACCTCATCTACTACGGCCACGACCACCGCGCTCGTGCCGAGAAGCTGACGAACCCCAACGGCGAGCCCGTGTATGTGCTCAACTCAGGCTGCCGCGGTCAAGGATTGGCCAAGGCTGAAGTGACGCTGAAGAAAGGAAAGAAGCCACAAATCAGCATTGAGCTCATGCCCACCGATGGCGAAGAAAAAGACGAAGCCTTCCTCGCCATGCTCCAGCCCTACCTCGACCGTGCAGAGGCATACCAAAACAAAGAGGTGGCCGAGCTGCCCGTCAGCATCAGCAGCGACGAGGTCTTCAACGGCCCTTGCCTCTGGGTCGACGAGATCCACCGTTGCCAGATGGAGACCGTCGAAGCCGAAGGCATCCATGCCGACATCTCGATGGCGGCTCCGCTCAGCGGCGGCAAGACCATCGAAGCGGGGATGCTGAAAGTCAAGGACTTCTTCACCTGGTACCCCTTCGAAAACTCCCTGGCCGTCATGGCCTTGACAGGCAAGGAAGTGAAAGACTTCCTCGANNAACCCCATCTATAACTTCGACTGCGCTGCAGGTATCCGCTACGAGGTGACTGACAAGAACCCCATGGGCGAACGCATCAACATCGTCGGCATGGCAGACGGAACGCCCTTCGACATGGAGAAGACATACAACGTGGTGATGAACTCCTACCGCTCGATGGGTGGCGGCAACCACCTCATCAATGGCATCGGCTGGGCACAGGAAGAGATCAAGGACCATGTGGTCTGGCAGAGCGACCGCGACTTGCGCTCCCTCTTCATCGACTGGGCCACAAAGAAAGGTGTGCTTGACAAGGAACCTTTGAACTGTTGGAAGATTAAATGAGAGAAGAATTCCTATACTACATTTGGGAGAATCGCCTGACCGACAAGGGCTTGAAGACCACGGAAGGCGAAGCGGTAAAGGTGGTGGCGACGGGTTACCGCAACACCGACTCGGGTCCCGACTTCCTTGAAGCCAAAATCCAAATCGGCGACAAACTTTGGGCTGGGCATGTGGAAATCCATGTGAAGACCAGCGACTGGAACCGCCATGGACACCAGTCCGACAAAGCCTACAAAAACGTCATCCTGCATGTGGTATACGAAGACGACCTACAAGTCAACGACATCCCTACCTTGGAGCTGAAAGGGCACTTCGACGAAAGCCTATTTGCACAATACCAAAAACTTATCGCCTCAAAAGCATGGATCCCCTGTGAGAAAAGCATCGCCAAAGTGCCGGTTTTCACCCGTCTTTCTTGGCTCGACCGCATGGCAGTAGAGCGCTTGGAGAGCAAGTTGGGCACTGTCACCAAGCTATTGGCAGCCAACCAATTCGACTGGGAGGATGCACTCTACAAACTGCTCATGCGCTATTTCGGCCTAAAAGTCAACAACGAGGCTTTTGAGTATTTGGCCAACATCTTGCCGTTCAAGACCTTGCTGAAACATGCCGACAACCTTCTTCAATTGGAAGCCATGCTCATGGGTTGCGCGGGGTTCCTCGAAGACGAGTTCACGGAGGAATATCCCCTGCTGCTCAAGCGTGAGTATAGTGTGATGAAGGCCAAGTTCAACCTGCTGACCATGCCAGCCGAGAGGTGGCGGTTCATGCGCATGCGACCCTCAAATTTCCCTACAATTCGTCTGGCACAAATGGCGCAATTGATTCACAAAAACGGGACATTGTTCTCAAAAATCAAGGCGGCGAAAGACACCGCCGAAGCCAAAGCTCTTTTTGACGTGGCGGCTTCGGAGTATTGGGAAACACATTGGCGGTTTGGCATTTCAGCCGAATCGAAACCGAAACACCTAGGTGAAACAACGGCTGATGTATTGATTATCAACGCAGTAGCACCATTATTGTTTTGCTACGGCAAGCTCCATAAAGACGAATCGGTGTGCGAGACCGCGTTACAATTCCTGGAAGACACTGAGGCCGAGGACAATGCCATCATCAGGCATTACGCCTCCTACGGCATCACGGCAGAAAATGCCATGCAAACTCAGGCTTTGTTGCATCTTTATTCCTATTTTTGCAAGCGGAAACGGTGTCTCGAATGCCGTTTCGGAAATGTTTTGTTATACAAAATCAACCAAATATCATGAAGAAACCAATTTTTACCCTTCTCTTGGCCTTTTGCTTTAGTGCTTTGTTTGGCCAATCCAACCATCTTCAGCATGTCATCGTGATGATGGCGGAACGTTACGACGACAATCAATTGTCGCAAAAGACTGCCTTGATGACCAAGGAGCAACGCCGCGACTTCGTTATCGCTGAACGAAAGGCATTTTGTCTAGCCTCACAAGCCCAAGTGCTTGATTTTCTTGAAGGTTTCAAGAGTTCTAATATGGTCAGCGACCTGAAAACCTTCTGGTCCTTCAATGGCTTCAGCTGCTCGGCCAGTGCCGAAGTTATCGCACAGCTCGCTGAGCGCAAGGATATCGCCATGATTATCCCCGACGAGATGCGTCAGATGATTCCAAGCAACGAAAAGGCTCGCCCTGTCAACACAAGAGCCAACGCCTGGCATGTCGACAAGATCAACGCGCCAGCGGTTTGGAACTACAACGGCACGGGCTATACGGGCAATGGTGTCATTATCGGCCACATCGACACGGGCGTCAA
>DBXU01000008.1:0-167 GCA_002310075.1 Bacteroidales bacterium UBA1204
ACTTCCGTCGGAGGCATTGCTGAAATTCTCTCACCTGAGAGAGGCATCCTGATCCCGCAAGGAGACGAGGACGCTTTGTTACAAGGCATGAACAATCTGCTCAACCATTATCAAGAATACAACCGCGAAGCCATTCGCAGTTATGCCATAAAAACATTTGCTGCCCA
>DBXU01000008.1:328-564 GCA_002310075.1 Bacteroidales bacterium UBA1204
CTATAAATCACGCGATACACATCTTGTATGGCGTTGATACGCTCGCGCGAAAAGCCGCGACGCATCAGACCGATGGAATTGACACCAGCATAGCATACAGGATAGTTGGGGCCTGTCTTCACAAACGGCGGAATGTCCTTGTTAACCAAAGCGCCTCCACTAATCATCACATGAGCACCGATACGGCAGAATTGGCTCACTGCCGCCAAGCCGCCAAAGATAGCCCAATCGTCGAC
>DBXU01000008.1:627-5106 GCA_002310075.1 Bacteroidales bacterium UBA1204
GCCATCAGCAGGCAGTCCTTGCCAACCACGGTTTTTCCAGAAGCCACAGTTCCTTTGTTGACGGTAGCAGACTCACGCACGGTAGTGCCGTCGCCTATATAGCAATAAGTGTTCTCACCTTTGTATTTCAAATCTTGAGGAATGGCTGAGATGACTGCTCCGGGAAAAATCTTGCAGTTTTTACCAATACGCGCACCATCCATAATGGTGGCATTGGGGCCAATCCATGTGCCGCTACCAATTTCAACGTCTTCGCCAATCCAAGCGAACGCCTCAATCTTCACGTCTTCCGCGATGCGGGCATTTGGATGGATATAGGCTAAAGGCTGGTTCATGCTTAGAATAATAAGGTGTGTTTAATCTTTCTGGCAAAGGAGGTGTTGGAGAAATGGCCTGGCTTTACAGCAGTCACCTTACCCTTGATAGGACGGCCGACCAAGGTGAGGTCACCGATGACATCGAGCAACTTGTGACGGGCGGGTTCATTGTCGAAATACAGTTCGACATTGTTCAGGATGCCACATTCTTTCACCGTTACTTTAGGTTTCTTGAAGAAAGCGGCAATATGGTCAAGCTCTTCGGAAGAAACATTGCGGTTGACGAACACGATAGCATTGGTCAAATCACCGCCTTTGATGAGGTTACGGCTGATGAGCGTCTCCAATTCATGAAGGAAAACAAAGGTACGGCAAGGGGCAATCTCATTTTCAAAGTTCTTGAGGTCATGCAAGTATGCATGTTGCTCGTCAAGCACTCTCGTATTATACTTGACTTTAACATCGATTTCAAACCTGTCGCAAGGCTCAATGCTCAACTCAATGCCCAAGACCTCGTTCTTATAGGAAATAGGCTCTTCGATGACCAGATAGTTGCGATAAGCGTTCTGCTCGACAATGCCAGCCTTGTGAATGGCTTCAACAAAATGCTTCGCACTGCCATCCATGATAGGTGTTTCTTCCACGTCAATGTCAATCAACACATTATCGACACCCATACCACGCAAGGAAGCCAAGACATGCTCCACAGTGTAAATCTTAACACCGCCTTTGCCGAGGGTAGTACCACGGGCTGTATCGATAACATTATCGACATCGGCTTCGATGATGGGCTGGTTTTCCAGGTCAATTCTACGAAAACGTATTCCTGAATTTATTGGAGCCGGGTTGAAGGTGAGGGTACCGCACTGACGTGTGTGGAGACCTGCTCCTCTAACGCTGACTCTATTTTTGAGCGTACATTGTTTCTCCATAAAAAGACAAATATGTGGATAATCTCCACAAAAAACGTGCAAAAATATAAATTATTCCTTCAAGCGCCAAAAAAAAGCGTATCTTTACACACTTTTCCAACACATCTAATCTTAACTCATTTATAATGAAGCGCTTAACAAATTTAATAAAATTTCTGCTATTTCTTCTTGGAATCATTTCCGCCATCATAATCGCTCTAGCTTTTACCTCGGTTCCTTTTTATAGATATTACAATCTTGGCAAAAGTCCCAACCTCGAAATTGAATCCTTTGCCCCTCGGCAAGTTGTGATGTTTGGCGGCGCGGGGATGCCCTCTGAAGACAACCTGATGCGGCTGTATCATACTGCCGCCTTGGCTCGGCATTTTGAAGTACCCGTATTACTTGTGCACCCCCAAGACTCACTTTGCCAAGCCGAGATGACGCGGTTACTTCACCAAGGAAGCATCGATCAAATCAGCTACATGACAGAAGGCTCAAACACTCGCTCACAATGCGTTGAACTTAAAGAAGCATATCCACAACTTCTCAACCAACAACTCATCATCGTCACTTCCCCTGAGCACGTCAGACGCACTGTAAAAAGCCTTAACAAGGTCGGTTTTAACAATGTCATAGGTGTAGCAGCCTATCCTGCCACCGTCGACTTCGACCTCTCGCTGAAAAAAGAAAAACTGGGAGGTAACGAACTCGTTCCTTCGATAGAAAGCATAAAAATGCGTTATACGTTTTTCAACTATTTGAAGTTGGAAATCACCTGTATTAGGGAATACATCGCCCTCACTTATTATCGTATCAAAGGATGGATTTGATTAGTGAGGAGTGAGGAGTGAAAAGTGAGGAGTGAGGAGTGAGAAGTGGGGAGTGAGAAGTGGGGAGTTGATGGGTTAAAGGTGGGTGTTAGATTTTAGGGTTGCTATTTCTTTTTTCAGTTCCTCTATGGTGCGTGCCATCTCGTCGATATGGCGGAAACGTGCATTGGAGACCAGATACTGCCTCAACGGTTGTATTGGAGTGCCCATGTACTCCTTGTTCTCCTCTTTGATGCTGCCCATAATACCGCTCTGCCCACCAAACTTCGATCCATCCGCAATATTGATGTGGCCAACGAAACCCGATTGTCCACCCACCACGCAGTTTTTGCCAAGATGCGTTGAGCCACTTACGCCAACTTGAGCCGCCAATGCCGAGTTCTCCCCCACCTCCACATTATGGGCAAGATGAACCAAATTGTCAAGCTTCACGCCTTTATGGACATGTGTTGAACCCATGGTGGAGCGATCGATTGTGGTGTTGGCACCAATTTCCACATTGTCATCGACGACCACGTTGCCCACCTGCGGAATTTTCTCGTAATGTCCATCGGGTTGTGGCGCAAAACCGAAGCCGTCGGCACCTAACACAGCGCCGGCATGAAGGATGCAGTTTTTGCCCACCACCGTATTGCGATAAAGCTTCACACCTGGATACAACACCGTATTGTCGCCAATGACACAGCCATCGCCGACATACACCTGAGGGTACAGCTTCACATTGTTACCGATTTTGGCGTTCTCGCCCACGAAAGCGAACTCACCCAAATAAAGATTCTCACCGCATTGTGCCGTGGAAGAGACGAAAGCCAACGACGAGACGCCTTGCTTGTTCTGCGTCATCTGGTCGTAGAAGGCCAAAAGCTTGGCAAAGGAGGCATAGGCATCAGGCACGCGGATCAAGGTAGCGCTGATGGGTGCCGTAGGCTCAAAGTCTTCGTTCACAATGACGACAGACGACTGGGTCTCATAGATGTAATGTGTATATTTCGGATTGGCCAAAAAACTGAGCATGCCAGGAGCGCCTTCCTCGATTTTTGCCACATTCCAGACTTCAACATTAGGGTTGCCGTCCACTTTTCCAGAAAGCAGCTCGGCGATTTGCGTAGCGGTAAATTTCATTCCATTGGGAGTTTATAACAGAACGGCTAAAATCTTGTTTTATTACAGCAGCCGCTCAAAATCGTGCTTTAAGACAGAGACAGCTTGCTCCACTATTGGATTGGGCAAGGCCACCAGACTCTGGGCAATGATAGAGACGTCCTCTTCATCATTCAGCTGCTCGAAAGTCGTATTGATTTGATTGACAAGTTCTTCTTTGGCATTCACAACGGCCTTCCAGGTGGAATCCGAGACATACAATTGTTGGGCAAGATTATGCTCAAACTCTTCTCTCACATTTTGCAACAGAAGCAGGTGCAAAGCGCCTTTCTCCATGCCGGGCGTATAGATGCGTTTCACCAGTTGAGGCAGTTGAACTCGCTCGAGATAGAGCAGGAAACGCTCATAAGCCTGCACCTTCAGCGGCATAATGATCTTCAACGCCTGTACCTTCAGTTCCATGGCTTTCCCATTGCGCAATTCGGCGTCCTTCATCTTCGTAAGACGAAGCAATATGACTAGTGCCGCGACCATCAACAAAAGGCCGGCTGACATGATAGCAACGATAATCCAAATATTCATTTTCGTTAGATTTTTGGTGCAAAAATACAGGTTTTTCCTTCAATCGTCAAATTTTCGTGCTATTCTGCCGACCCAATCAAAAAAAGGCCTACCTTTGCAAACCCAATCAAAAGCAACAAATTATCAACATAAAACAAATATGAGCGAAATCATCCTTTCCAACAGAGTTTTGAACATGGCCGAGTCGGCAACGCTGGCCATGACCAACAAGAGCCGCGAGCTGAAGGCCCAAGGCATCGACGTCATCAGCCTGAGCATCGGCGAACCCGACTTCAACACGCCCGTATCGGCCAAGCAAGCTGGCATCGACGCCATCAACAATAATGACACGCACTATCCGCCTGTGCCTGGAACACCCGCATTGCGCAAAGCTATCGCCAACAAGCTGAAACGTGACAACGGTTTGGACTATAAAGAAACCGACGTCCTTGTGTCCAATGGTGCCAAGCAAGCCATCAACAACGTGCTTCTCGCCATCATCAACGACGGCGACGAGGTCATCATCCCCGCACCGTTCTGGGTGTCTTATCCCGAAATGGTGAAGTTGGCTGGCGGCGTGCCCGTCATCGTCAAGAGCGACATGGCCCACGATTTCAAGATCACGGCCGAGCAGCTGGAGAATGCCATCACCCGTAAGACCAAGGCCTTACTCATCAATACGCCTTGCAACCCCAGCGGCAGCGTCTTCACCAAGGCCGAGCTGACCGCTATCGCAGAGGTGCTGAAGAAATATCC
>DBXU01000111.1 GCA_002310075.1 Bacteroidales bacterium UBA1204
ATGATGCGTTGAAATTTTGTGCAAAAGTACGTTTTAATTCGTTATGACAACCAACCAATGCGGAATTATTGTAATTTTGACCCCGAAATAGAGTCACTATGCAGTTCAAAGACGTCATAGGCCAATCCGCCATCAAACAAAGGCTTATCCAGAGTGTGAGGGAAAACCATGTCTCTCATGCCCAACTCTTTTTGGGTCCTGCTGGAAGCGGCAAGCTGCCTTTGGCCTTGGCCTACGCGCAATATATCCTCTGCCCAAACCGTACCGAGACCGATAGCTGCGGTGTGTGCCCTACATGCCAGAAAATGCAGAAACTGGTACATCCTGACCTGCATTTCGTGGTGCCGACGGCAGCCACAAAAAAGATTAAGAGCAATCCTGAGTCGGATTTGTTCATGGAGGAATGGCGCGAGTATGTCATCGAAAACCAAGGTTATGTCGATACCTCAAGCTGGTACACTTTCTTGGATGTGGAGAACAAGCAGGGCTACATGTCGGTGCGCGACGCGGCTTCGCTGTTGCGCAAGCTGAGCATGAAGTCTTATGAGGGCGAGTACAAGATCGCCATCATCTGGATGGCGGAGAAGATGCGTGTGGAGACGGCCAACAAACTACTGAAACTCCTTGAGGAACCACCCGAGAAGACCGTTTTCTTGCTCATTGCGGAAGATGCAGAGGAGCTTTTGGCCACCATCAAGTCGAGGACGACACTCGTCAAAGTGCCGGCCATCGAAACCAGCGAGGTCGAGAAAGCCCTTATGGAGCGGCTGCAATGCCAGCCTGGCCAAGCCCACGACGCGGCCATGATCTCGGAAGGCAACTGGCTCAACGCCTGCCACTCAGTACAGGAATCTGAGGACCGTAAGTACTTTTTCACCACCTTCCAACAGTGGATGCGCCTCTGCTTCCGTGCGGCTTATTCCGAGATTATCGATTTTTCAGCCAACGTAAAAGGTATCGGCCGTGAAAAGCAAAAGGAGTTATTGGATTACGGACTACGCATCATCCGCAATTCACTGCTATTCAACAATAATTTGGCAGAAATCGTCATGCTACCCGAAGACGAGAAAGTATTCAACTCAAAGTTTGCTCCCTTTGTCAACCCGGCCAATTTGGCTGAAATTGCTGAGCTTTTTGAGGAAGCTATTCGCCAAATCGAGCGTAATGGTAATGCTCAAATCATTTTTACTGATACAAGTTTCAAAATGATAGGATTATTAAGGTCTAAATAATGGAAATGAGAAAAACCATTGCTTTATTGCTATTATTAGCTGTCATCTGTTCTTGTAGCACAGATGTTGACCTTTATACCGATTTCAAAGATACTACCATTGTGTATGGCATATTGGATGTGGCAAACGATACCAATGTCATCAAGATCATTAGGGCTTTTTCGGGAAGCAACGACGACTCGTTCGATGCCAATCAAATTGCCTTGATTGCAGACTCATCAAATTATCCGGGCAAATTGGATGCTCGTTTTGTCGAATACAAAAAAGCCTCGGGAAGCACTTTTTTACCCACAGGGCGTGAGGTGATATTGGATACCATGACCATTCACGATAAGGAAGAAGGTATATTTTATGCCCCCGACCAAAAACTATACTACACCACGGAGCATTTCAACGTCAATAATGCAAATGAACAATTCAAATATAAGTTGTTGATTTACAAACCTAACGACACTGTTTCATCTGAAATCAGCCTAATAGGCGGGACTAGTTTCCAAATCACTGCCCCAATGGTGTTTTTTAGGGCCGAAAATGCTGGAAAACGAGAACTCCGTTTTACTCCCGACGACAATGATGCCGTATATCAAGTCACAATGCAATTCAACTACAAGGAATTAAAACCCGGACAAGACACGGTGTACAAAAATGTCAACTGGTCAATGGGTCCCTACAGCACCTATGAACTAGGGATTGAAGGTGGGGAATTGTATTTTACATATCGGGAAGACGTATTATTTGAATTGTTGTCAGCGGCCATCGGAGGCGACATCCTTAATGTCGAGCGTTTCTATGACAATTTCGTTGTATCGATGTATGCTTATGGCAAAGAGCTGGATGAATACATTCAGATTAACACGGATGCTTCAGGTATCGATTATTATTATACCAACATCCATGGAGGTGTTGGGATACTATCCTCATGTCACACAATTCAGAAATACGTCGACATTTCCAGTCGTACAAAAATCGACTTACTATCCATGCCGTGGGGATTCAAAAATGTGGGCTATAAAGAATAGTCTTGTTCGTATTGGAATTGTTGTCATGATGGTCATCGTTTTGATAAAAACCGTATTTTTGCACCAACAAACCTTGAAAATATGATTCGTTCGATGACAGGCTACGGCGTTGCCGAGCAGACCTATAACTCAAAAAAGATTACCGTTGAGATTAAAACCCTAAACAGCAAGCAGCTGGATCTCAGTGTCAAATTGCCTAATGAACTGCGTTTTGCCGAATTGGACTTTCGTAATAGAATTGGTGCCAAGATGCAACGTGGCAAGGTCGATGTGGTGATTTCGGTTGTTGATGCCGATTTGACGCAGTCTTATCGTATCGATCCAGACATTGTCAAAGCTTATAAGGATCAGATCGAATCGATTTCTGGTGGTCTGGGTATTGCACCTGCCGCCGACATGGCTTCCATTCTGTTCAGGATGCCTGGTATTTTCAATGCATCGGCTGAAAGTTATGACGAGGCTTTTGTGGCCAAAGTTGGAGAAACGATTGATCAGGTGCTTGACACTGTTGACGGTTTCCGTGTCCAGGAAGGTCAAACTCTGAAAAAAGACCTTCTGCATCGTGTGGAATTGATCTTGGACTTGTTGGGACAAGTGGAACCCTATGAGAAGAATCGCCATGAAGTCATCAAGCAACGTTTGACGAAAAATCTTGCCGATTTGACGACGGCAGGCCAATATGATGAAAACCGCTTTGAGCAGGAACTGATCTATTATCTAGAGAAACTCGACATTACTGAAGAGAAGGTACGCTTGCGCCAGCATTGCAACTATTTCAACGAGAGCTGCGACGACGATCAAGCGGGCAAAAAGCTTGGCTTTATTGCCCAGGAGATGGGTCGTGAGATCAACACCTTGGGGTCGAAGGCCAACGAGGTGAACATACAGAAACTCGTCGTGATGATGAAGGACGAATTGGAGAAAATTAAGGAACAAGTATGTAATATTTTGTGATTATGAAAGGAAAGTTATTGATATTTAGCGCCCCTTCGGGCTCTGGGAAGACCACTTTGCTCAACCATGTCATGGCCAATATTCCCGACATGGCCTTTTCCGTTTCAGCTACCACACGTCCGCCACGAGGGGAAGAAGTGAATGGTCGTGAGTATTATTTCTTGAGTGTTGAAGATTTCCAACAACGTGTCGAGAATGGTGAATTCTTGGAATGGGAAGAAGTGTATCCTGGTCGTTACTATGGCACCCTGATAGCCGTTATCGAACAGATGCAGGAAAAGGGCCTGCATGTTGCTTTTGACGTCGATGTCTGTGGTGGCGTTAATATCAAGGAGTTTTATGGTGACAGGGCTCTTTCGGTGTTTATACAGGCTCCATCGGTGGAAGTGTTGCGTGAGCGCCTAATCAAGCGCGGAACCGATTCCATGGAAGAGATTGAGAAACGTGTGGCCAAAGCCGCTTGGGAGACGGAGTTCGCCCAAGGCAAGTTTGACCGTACCATCATCAACGACGACTTGGAAACCGCAAAGCGTGAGATTCTTGAAGTGGTGACGGATTTCCTATCGGAAGAATGAAAAAAATAGGCATATATTCAGGCTCTTTCAACCCCATCCATCACGGCCACGTGATGCTGGCCAACTATCTGGTCGAGTTCTCCGACTTGGATGCGCTGTGGTTTGTTGTTACCCCTCAGAACCCCTTGAAAAAAAAGGACGACCTCTTGGATGATGACGAGCGCCTTAAGATGGTTCAGCTGGCGGTTGGCGACGACCCTCGCTTTTGTGTCAGCGACATCGAGATGCATCTTCCGACACCCTCTTATACCATCAACACCCTGACAAAGCTTTCCGAACAATATCCTGATTGCCAGTTTGTGTTCATTTGTGGCATGGACAGTCTTCAGAACCTAAAGCGTTGGCGTGAATACCAAAAGATACTTGACAATTATGAAATTTTGGTGTTTCCTCGTGAAGGCTATGATGGAGGCGAGTTGTTGGATTGTCCTTCGGTGACGGTGTTAAAGACTCCAGTTTTGGAGATTTCTTCTTCCTTCATCCGGCAATGCATAAAGGAAGGGCGGGATGTTCGGCATTTTATGCCTGAAAAGGCTTTCCTTTACATGAAAGAGAACCATTTTTACGAATAATCCCTAGAAATCCAGGTTGAAAGAGAGGTAAAACTGCGGTTTCTTTGCGATTTTACCGTCTTCGATACCCCATGCCATGTCGCCTCTCACAAAGTAACCGAACAACGTAGTGCGAAGGCCGAAGCCGACACCTCCTACGAAAGGCTCCTTCATCTCGGTCACGCTGATGTCGAGATTGCCATCATGGTAGTAGGAAGTGAAGAGAGAGTTGTTGGGGTCATAGGGATTCCAGCCAGTCCAGGCAGTGCCAAAGTCGCCAAAAGCGACAATTTGGAAGTTCTTGATGAAGTTGTAGTTGATAGGCCTGTTCATGAAATAGCTGAACAAAGGGAATCGTAGTTCGCTGTTCAATACCACGAAGTTGTTACCGTTTCGGATGTTTTGCCTAAAACCGCGCATGTTGGTCGCCAAAGTCTGATAGGCGTAGTTTTGGTTGTAGTCGATAGGGGTGCCGGGATTAAACGATGCCAATATCCAATTGTCGACGCCGCCCATATAATAGATGAGTTTCTGTTGCCCGAAAGAAGTGCTTCCAGCTATACGATTGGCCCAGATGAAGTTGCGGCTGATGCGGGTGTANNNGGTAGTCGAAACCAGCCACAATCATGTTGGCAGTGTTTCTTGCGATACGTTGGTAGTATTCCGCAAATACCTTTCCGCGGGCTCCGACCAAAAGGTTCGTACCGATTTTCTTCGAGTTGTCGTAAACNNTAAACGAGTTCGGCACGCAAACCGCCCCAGTTTTCGTAAGTATCCTTGTCGGCCAAGCTGTAGTCGTCGATGGAAAGGTTGACCCTGTGGTCATTTCGATAGATGGCAGTGCCTCTCAGACTTAAGATCTCGCTGAAAGGATAACTCAAGGTGTAGAACGCCTCATTGGTGAAGGTGCGGTAGTAATAGTCTATAGTATTGTCGGTGACATAACGATGCAGCGTGATGGATTTGTCGAGGCGCTTGCTGAGGTCGCTGAAGCGGAGTACGTATTCGTTGTTGACCAAGCTGGTGTTCAGTTTAACGCCAAGCTCAATCCTATAGTCTTCCATGAGATCTTTCAACGTGGTTCCAAGGAAGAAGTTGAAACCTGAATTTAGATAAATCGGGGAAAGGCCACCAGAGAAAGGCTGGTAGCTGTAGTTCATGCTCGAAAAGTCGATTTGGCTCATGAGCTGGTCGGCGAAGAGCTCCACATAATAGTTGTTGGGACGTTGGATGGTGTCCTTTTTTTTAGGTTTAGGCGTGGCGTCTTCTTTGTCGTCATAGGCCAATGGAGGCAGCGAGTCAATTCCCAGTTGTGTGTTGATTTGTTTCTTTCGTTTGGCAAAGCGGTAACTCGTCGAGAAGCGGTGCTTTGAAATGGGATCGGCTACCGAATCTTGCTTTTTTTGGACGATTTCGGCGAGCAATCGCTTCTGTGCGTATGAGTTCATCTGTTTGACACTGAGTGCTTTTCCGCGTAGTATTGGCGACATGAAGAACTGCTCGCCGTTTTGCCCTGCCATCACCATAGCGGCTTTGTGATCACGGGGCCGATAGGAATAGTCGATGATATTTTCAGAGTATTCCGTCAATTGTTCTTTCCTGCCGAAATAGCGGTAATGGATGGTCGTGTCTATAAAGCTGATGGCACTGTCGAATCGGATTTGATAGAGGTTGAAGCAGCCGCTGGTATCATTCAAATACAGTAAGCTACCATCTTTTAAAGGTTCAGGTAGGATGTTGTTCGAGAAACGTTGCTGCGTTAGGTTTTGTAACACCGTCCCCTTGCTGGCATAGTTGTAAGCATATAAGTCGAATTGCTTGTTTTGGAATCCGATCTGTTCATCTGCTTTCAAAGTGTCGTTTTGGCGGTTGGAGCTGAACACAATTTGTCTGTCGTCGAAAGTGAAGACGGGATTGAGGTCGGTGTGATAGTCATTGGTAATCTGTTCCAATGTATTGGAGAATAGATTGTAGATATAGATGTCGGGTTTCCCACGACGTGTGGCAGCCAAAACGATTTTACGGCTTTTGTGGGCGTAGGAGAAAGAACTTACTTTTTGGAAATCAAATAAATAAGTGCTTGCTTTCTTGCCGCTGACAACGTCCAGGTTGTAAAGCTGTATCTTGCCTTCTTCTTCGATGATAAAAGATAGGATCTCGCTATTGGGATGCCAAGCCAGAAGGGGGAAAGAGGTGTCGATGTTTTCGTCGGAATGATAGCCTGCGGTGAACAGCTTTTGCTTTTTCCCGCTTTGCAGATCTTCGAGCCACAACCTGATCTTTCCTTCGTCATTGCTGACGTAGGCGAAATATTTCCCGTTAGGGCTGAAGGTGGGTTGGGTGAAGGTGCGGTATTTTTTGTACCCCAGTTTCATGGCGTCGTTGGGGCGGTTGACAAGTTGGGCCTCAAAGCGTGCTTTGTAGAATTGGTACCAATCTTCCACCAACGCCTTGTATTCTTTGCTTGTGACGTATAAAAGCGCTTTGCGAACGTTTTGAGTGTTTTCGGCCAAAGTTAGGATGTCGTTGAACGACTTGTTGCCATATTTTTCGTCAATGAAATTCCAAAAAGAGTAACCTGCAATCAACGCGTCGTCATTATACAAGTGGTTGATTTTCTTATAGCTTCCAGACATGATGCCGCGCTGAAGTTGGGCTTCTTTATAACTATCCCAATTGCTGGCGATGTAGGCTACCAAACCGTCTTGAAACCATTGGGGAATGTCATATCGGTATGAATTGCGTATCTGGGAGCCGACAGAGATGCCGTTCATGACTTGACTGAACAACAGTTTGGCAATTCCTTCACGGATTTGTGCCTCAAAATGGGTATAGTCTCCGTCAAAATACAGTATCACCTTTGATCCGATGATTTTGGTGATGCCGCCCGTATTGCCGTTTTCCTCTTCCTCCAAGTTGATGTTGCTTTGTTTGAAATCAGCCTTGTTGTTGAAGACAAGGAACTGGATCTTTTTGCTGAAGCGACTGTTTAGCCGATTTTCTAGTTGGGGAATCTGTTCTTTGGCATAGGCTTGTGTATAACGCGCCAAGTCGTCGCCACCTTGGTAAAAATACACGTCAAAGTTGTCGTTCAAGTAATACGACCAGTGGAAATCGGACCATTGCACACGATTCTTCCCGAAAGGCATGTTCATGCCGTTGTAGAACTGAGCATGGACCAAAGGCGCTGTGGCTAACAGCAGGGCAAGCAAAATCGTATATTTCTTTCTCGACAACATTATTGCCAAATTAGCGGACAAAGATAGTCAAAATCTTTAGAATGCTGAGGAAAAATCCTTACCTTTGCGCCGAAATCTTGAAATCATGCTTCAACTCGAATCCTTTGTCTTCAATCCTTTTGCCGAGAATACCTATGTGGTATACGATGGTGAAACCAAGGAATGCGTCATCATTGATCCAGGCTGTTCCAACGTGTCCGAGGAAAACGAGCTCTTTGGATTCATCGACGGCCATGGCTTAAAACCCCTGATGATTGTCAACACGCACGGCCACATCGACCATATCATGGGCAACGCCGCTTTGAAGAGGCGTTATGGCATTTCTGTGGCGGCACATCCTGATGTAAAAAGCGATTTCACCCGTTCCCAGCAGCAGGCGATGATGTTTGGTCTTCCTGTTGTGGCTCAATGCGATTTGCCCGATCAGGATCTAAAGGATGGCGAGGTCATCAAAGTCGGTGGGAACACCCTCGAAGTCATCAGCACACCAGGCCATGCGTGCGGTAGTATTAGTCTCTACGCTGAAGTTGAGGGTTGGGTGTTCACTGGTGATGCACTCTTTTGTCGTAGCATCGGCCGCACCGATTTTCCTGGAGGCAACTACGAACAGCTCCGTGAGAGCATTAGGGAACGTTTGTTCCATTTGCCCGACGACACCGAAGTGTATTCCGGGCATGGCGAAAGCACTACCATCTTTGACGAGCAACGATATAACATGTTTATTTGATTGATATGCGACGATTACTGTTTTTCGTTTTCTTATTATTCGTTACGTCTGGAATGGCGCAACAGGAGACCCGTATTGTGGATAGCCTTATGGATGCCTTGATCAAACAAGATGGCAGGGAAAAAGTGCTGACCATGATAGAACTGACATGGGACTTCTATGATGTGTCCTATGACGATTGTCTTGATTGGGGTGAAAAAGCTATCAGGGAAGCTCAAAAAATGGGTTATGGTGATTTGGAGGCGAAAGCGAATTATGCATTAGGCATACAATATGCGTATCACGGTGATTTGGATTTGGCAAAACTCTATCTACAGCGTTCTTACTCCCAATTTGTCGCATTGGGTGATACCAAGAACGCGTTTGAGTCGTTGTGGAACATGGCCACCTATGAGTTGTCTTTGGGGAACATTGATACTGCATATCAAGTGTATGAAAAGGCCATCCCCCTTTCTCATCAGTTGGATGATACGGGAGCCTATGCAAGTATAATCTCCAACATGGCATTAATATGGTATAACAGGAACCAATTGGATACAGCATACAGGACGTTTGCCGAGGCCACCAACTTGTTCGAGTCCATTGGTGACGATCTGGATGCTGCTAAAACGAGGTCCAGCATGGCAACAATCTATTATGAAAAGGGGCGTGCTGGGGAAGCGAAAGACTTGTTCAAAGAGATCATCCCAACGCTTGAAAAGCATGGTGACAATTATTACTTGTTGTCAGTATGTGGAATGCTTGGCAAGATATATGAAAACGAGTTGGTTGATTATGATTCGGCAATGTTTTATTTGCAAAAGGCTGTTGCACATGCCGATATGCCGATGGTAATGAAGGAAGACAAGGTGTCGGCCAACAAGGAGAAGTCGGAGGTGATGACAGAGATGGCCAAGGTTATGGAGCGTCAGGGGAGACTTCAAGAAGCTTTGGAAGAATATGAGGCTGCATTACGACAAGCCGTAGAGAGCTCTTATCTACAGGGACAGATGGTCGCTTGCCTCGGTTTGGGCCATTTATATGGGCGGTTGGGTGAAGCGTCAAAGTCTCTTTCTTATTTGAATCGTTTTTTTGAGCTGGAGAAGGCTACAGGTATCACGAAATACCATCAGAAAGCCAGAAAGCCCTTGATTATGGATTATGCCCGACTTGGCTTGTTCGACAAGATGGAAATGGAAATGACTACTTTCGACGAAGAATTCACGTCGCTTGTTGGCGAAAACATCGCTTTAGATGAACAACATCGTGTTTTTGGTCAAGAAATAGAGGATTTGCTGCGGAGAAATGAGACTCTTGACGAACAATTCCAAAAACAACAAATGCAGTTGCATCACTATAGACTTGCCTTTTTCGGATTGTTGGCAATCATACTTATGGCAATGGCTTTGGGTTTGGCCCGAAAAATTGTTCGGAAAAAACGCACCAAAAGTGTGAAATCATGAAATAAAACCCTACCTTTGCAGTTCAAATTATGGATCTTAAATTCTAAATCTTTAAATAACAAATCATGATCGAGAAAATCACATCATCGCAACAAGCTATGGACCTGGAAGCCAAGTACGGAGCCCATAACTACCATCCGCTGCCGGTCGTCCTCGCCAAAGGTAAGGGCGCCAAGGTTTGGGATGTCGAAGGAAAAGAATACTTTGACTTCCTGTCGGCTTATTCTGCTGTCAACCAAGGCCATTGCCACCCCAAGATCATCAAGGCCATGACCGACCAGGCTGAACGCCTCACCCTCAGCAGCCGCGCTTTCTATAACGACGCTCTCGGCGTATGGGAAAAATATGTTACCGAATACTTTGGCTACGACAAGGTGCTGCCCATGAACTCGGGCGCCGAAGCTGACGAGACAGGCCTGAAGCTGGCCCGCCGTTGGGGTGTTGTCAAGAAAGGTATCCCGAACGATAAGGTAAAGATCGTTTGCTGCGAAGGCAACTTCCATGGCCGCACGATTACCATCATCACCATGAGTAACGATCCTGAGTCGTATGCCAACTATGGCCCTATGACTCCCGGTTTCATCCGCATCCCTTACAATGACCCCGATGCTCTGGAGCAAGTGCTGGCCAA
>DBXU01000095.1:0-2048 GCA_002310075.1 Bacteroidales bacterium UBA1204
TGATATTGTTTTCGTCCATTTTCGGGTGTTATTTTTCGCTTTAATTAATAAGGGTGCAAAGATAAGAATTTTTTGGATAGGTTTGACAAAAAGGTCGGATTTTGTTCATTTTTAAAGAATCTGACTTTGACAATAGCGCGGCGCGATTTTTGTTTGTACATTTGCACACTGATTAAATCCGATAGGAGAAAAGCAGGGGATTATAATAAAGTATTGATAACAAACGAATTACGACTATATGGATGCAAAATTTTCTCCCCGTGTCCGTGACATTTTGTCACTCAGTCACGAGGAAGCGAAGCGGCTCGGCAATGTTTACGTGGGTTTAGAGCATTTGTTTTTGGGCATGATCAAAGAAGGTGGCAGCAGTGCCATCAAGATTTTGGAAAAGCTGAACCTCAACATCGAAGTATTCTCAATGAAGCTAGAGGCCTCGGTGAAGACCTCGGGGGCCAACGTGAGCAACGCCATCGCCTTGCCTCTTACCAAGCAAGCCGAACGCGTGCTGAAATTCACTTATATCATCGCCAAGGAATTCCGTTCCGACATCGTGCGTTCCGAGCACCTCATGCTCGCCATCCTTCACGAGAAGAACAACATCATCTCGCAAAACCTCGAATTTGAGGGCATCAATTACGACAATTTCAAGGAAGAGTTGATAAAATACAACACAGAAGTGGGCATGGACATCCCGGAATCCACCATGCCAGACAACCCCGCCCCACTGGGCAGCCTCTTTGCCGACAAGGACGATGATGATGACATGCTCGACCCGTTCCCTCCTCAACAAGAAAGGCCCAAGAAGAGCAGCAACATCAAGAGCAAGACGCCTGTGTTGGATAGCTTCGGCCGCGACCTAACCAAGGCGGCAGAAGAAAACCGTCTCGACCCTATTGTGGGTCGCGACCGCGAGCTGGAGCGCATCGCACAAATCCTCAGCCGTCGCAAGAAAAACAACCCAATATTAATAGGTGAACCGGGCGTCGGCAAGTCGGCCATCGCTGAAGGCCTCGCCATCCGCATCGTACAGCATCGCGTGCCACGCACGCTGTTCGAGAAACGCGTCATCATGCTCGACATCGGTTCCATCGTAGCCGGCACCAAATACCGCGGCCAGTTTGAGGAGCGCATTAAAGCCATCCTCAACGAGTTGGAGAAAAACCACGACATCATCCTTTTCGTCGACGAGATACACACCCTCGTCGGCGCTGGCAACGCCAACGGCTCGCTCGATGCCAGCAACATGTTCAAGCCCGCCCTGGCACGCGGCGAGTTGCAATGCATCGGCTCCACCACCCTTGACGANNTACCGCCAGTACATCGAGAAAGACGGCGCTCTGGAACGCCGCTTCCAAAAGATCCTCGTCGAGCCTACCACGCCCGCCGAGACCATCGAAATCCTGAACAACATCAAGTCTAGATACGAAGACCATCACCTGGTCACCTACACGCCCGAGGCCATCGAAGCCTGTGTGAAGCTTACCGACCGTTACCTCAGCGACCGTCATCTGCCCGACAAGGCCATCGACGCCTTGGACGAAGCCGGCGCTCGCGTCCACATCAAAAACATTGACGTGCCGAGCGAGATTACGGAGTTGGAGCAACGTCTTGAAGCCGTGCGCAAGGATAAGAAAAGCGCCATCAGCGAACAGAAGTTCGAGGAAGCCGGCATGTACCGCAACGAGGAAGTCAAGATCCTCGCCCAGCTCGAAGATGCGAAAAAGGCATGGGAGGACGACGCCGTGACGCATCGCCAGACAGTCACCGAACAAAACGTTGCCGAAGTCGTCGCCATGATGACGGGCGTGCCCGTGCAACGCATCGCCAAGAATGAAGGCGACCGCCTAATGCATATGGAAAGCGAACTGGCAGGTACCGTCATCGGCCAGGACGACGCCATCAAGAAGGTGACCCGCGCCATCCGCCGCAACCGTGCCGGGTTGAAAGACCCGAGCAAGCCCATCGGCTCGTTCATTTTCCTCGGCCCCACCGGCGTCGGTAAGACCTACCTCGCCAAGGTGTTGGCCAAGTTCCTCTTCGACAGCGAA
>DBXU01000095.1:2097-6795 GCA_002310075.1 Bacteroidales bacterium UBA1204
GGAGCGCCTCCAGGATATGTAGGCTACGAAGAAGGCGGTCAGCTGACCGAAAAGGTACGCCGCAAGCCCTACTCCATCGTCTTGCTCGACGAAATTGAGAAGGCCCACCCCGACGTGTTCAATCTGCTGCTTCAAGTCCTTGACGACGGCCAGCTGACCGACAGTCTCGGCCGTAAGGTCGACTTCAAGAACACCATCATCATTATGACCTCCAACATCGGCTCACGCCAGCTGAAGGACTTCGGTCAAGGCGTCGGCTTCGGCACACAGGCACGTCTCAACGCCAAGAACGAATACTCGCAGAGCGTCATCGACAATGCGCTGAAACGCACCTTCGCGCCCGAGTTCCTTAACCGCGTCGACGATGTGGTAATGTTCAATGCCCTTGACAAGACCGACATCCACAAGATCATCGAAATCGAGATCCACGAGGTGGTGAAACGCGTTGAAGAGATGGGCTACAAGATCGAACTCACCGAAAAGGCCTTAGACTTCATCACTGAGAAAGGCTGGGACGCCCAGTATGGCGCCCGCCCGCTGAAACGCGCCGTACAGAAATATGTGGAAGACGTGCTGGCCGAGGCTATCATCTCCGCCAACCTCCACATTGGCGACCTCATCAGCATCGACTTGGCCGAAAATGGCGAAGAAACCATCGTCAACATCATCCCGAACAAAAAGAAAGTCCTTGAAGAAGCCAAAGTCTGATGAACTACGACTTCAAGAAACATATCAGCAGCAAGATCTTTAAGGTGATCGCCTACGCCAGTGCGGAGTTGGGCTACAAGACCTATGTCATCGGCGGCTATGTGCGTGACATCATGCTGCACCGCCCGTCGAACGACATTGACGTGGTGACTGTCGGCAGCGGCATCACCTTAGCCAAAAAGGTCGCCTCCCTCCTGCCCGGCCACAAAGAAGCCAAATACTACGGCGCCTTCGGCACTGCCATGATACGCTTCGACGGCATGGAAATCGAATTCGTGGGTGCCCGCAAAGAGTCGTACGACCGCAACAGCCGTAAGCCCGTGGTGGAAAACGGCACGCTCGAAGACGACATCAGTCGCCGCGACTTCACCATCAACGCCATGGCACTCAGCCTCAACGCCGAGGACTTCGGCACACTCATCGACCTATACAATGGTATGGCCGACATGGAAGAACTTTTGTTGAGGACTCCTCTTGACCCCGACATCACCTATTCCGACGACCCCTTACGAATGATGCGAGCCGTTCGCTTCGCCTCACAGCTCAAGTTCTACATTGAACCCGAGTCGTTCAAGGCCATCAAACGCAATGCCGAACGCATCAAAATCGTCTCGATGGAACGCGTTACCGAGGAGCTCAACAAAATCATCCTCTCCCCAAAACCATCCATTGGATTCAAGCTACTGGAGGAATGCGGCCTGCTGAAGCTCATCTTCCCGCAGTTGGCACAACTGAAAGGCGTGGAAATCGTCAACGGTAAAGGCCACAAGGACAACTTCTTGCACACACTCCAAGTGCTCGACCAGGTAGCCGAGAAGAGCGACGACCTCTGGCTGCGATGGGCAGCCTTGCTGCACGACATCGCCAAGCCGCAGACCAAACGTTGGGAAGACGGCATAGGCTGGACCTTCCACAGCCATGAGTTCAAGGGCTCCAAAATGGTGCCCAAGATCTTCACCACCATGAAGCTACCATTGAACGAGAAGATGAAATACGTTCAGAAACTTGTACAGCTTCACATGAGGCCTATCATCCTGGCGGAAGACATCGTCACCGACTCTGCCGTGCGCCGTCTCCTTTTTGAGGCTGGCGACGACATCGACGACCTCATGCTGCTCTGTCATGCCGACATCACCTCGAAGAATGAGGAGAAAGTCAAGAAGTTCCACCGCAACTTCGAGATCGTCCAGGAGAAACTCAAGGAAATCGAAGCCAAAGATCACCTCCGTAACTGGCAGCCACCTATCGATGGCATCGCCATCATGGAGACCTTCGGCATCCCCGAAGGACGCGAAGTCGGCGTCATCAAGAATGCCATCCGCGAGGCCATCCTCGACGGTGTCATCGGAAACAACTTTGCCGAGGCTTATGCCTTCATGAAAGAAGAAGGCCAAAAGCTCGGCCTTAGCGTAGTAAAGGAAATCCAAGAACCTATCGTGGTAGCCAATAATGGTCCGGTACCGAGCAAGCTATGAAAACCTTGATTGTCATAGCAGGTCCAACAGCATCGGGTAAGACCGCTTTTGCCATCAAATTGGCCCAAGCCTTGAACACCGTCATCCTCTCTGCCGACAGCCGTCAGTTTTATAAAGAAATGAGCATAGGTACAGCAGCCCCCACCAAAGAAGAGTTAAGTCAAGCAAAACACTATTTCGTGCATCACATCAGCATCGAGGACAAATACGATGTGGCCGACTATGAACACGATGTCCTACAGTTGTTGGACAAACTCTTCAAAACCCACGATGCCGTCATCATGACGGGTGGTTCGGGATTGTTTATCGACGCGGTCTGCAACGGCATCGACGCCATGCCCGATGTGAAGTCCGAAATCAGGGAGAAAGTGCAGAAACTCTATGACGAAGGCGGGGTGAAGGCCTTGCAAAACGAAGTCCAACGCCTTGACCCAGAATACTATGCCATCGTAGACCAGCAGAACCCTCGTAGATTGCAAAGGGCTTTGGAAGTTTGTTATCAGACAGGACAGCCTTTCTCCTCCTTCCGCAGCGGCAACACCGTCCAGCGCGAATTCGCCATTAAGAAATACGCGATTCTTTGGGACCGCCAAGCCCTCATCGAGCGCATCGACAAACGTGTGGACATGATGATGGAACAAGGGCTTCTGGAGGAAGCAAAAGCCTTATATCCCAAACGGCATTTGAACGCGCTCAACACCGTGGGCTATAAGGAACTCTTTGCCTATTTCGATGGCGGGTGCAGCCTTAAGGAGGCCGTGGAGCAAATCAAGATACACACGCGGCAGTACGCCAAGCGGCAGATGACGTGGTTGAGGAAAGACAACAGCTATCTGTGGATTACTCCGGAAGACTTTGATAATACCTTATCAACCCTTCAGCAGGGGCTTGCATGACCTCGCCCATGGTTAGGCCATATTCGGCGACACTTTCTCTAAGTATGTCTTGGAAATAGAATGCCACAGAGCCAATAAAGCATACCTTTAACTCATCCGAATGGTAACGGAGGATGAAAGCCTCAATGAAGGCTTTGAAACAACGTCTTACCAAATCGCGCACATATGGATGCGCTTGGTTCTCGCCCGCAAACTTGGCGAAAGTGGCCAGATACTTCGATGGCTGTCCCTCATGATACAGACGCTGGATGAATGTCTTCAAATCCAAATGATACGCCGCTTCGAATCTTATTCGCAAATCCTCGGGCATGAAACCATAGAAATAGGCACGCACCACTTCCCTGCCGATATGCATTCCACTGCCTTCATCACCGACGATATACCCCAACGACAAAGCCCTTTCCGCGATAATATCGCCATCGTAAAGGCAAGCATTCGAACCTGTCCCGAGAATACAAGCGATACCCTTTTCATGGCCCAACAAAGCATGACATGCCGCCATCAAATCATGGGTTACATGGATGTCGGCATCAGGAAAATGAGGCTGTAGCACCCCTTTGACGATTTCACAATTCTGTTCGTTTCCACACCCCGTACCGTAATAATGGACGGATTGGATTCCGGTGGGCAGAAACGTACCGCGGCACGTCTCTACAAGACATTGCCTTTCGGAATAATTTGGGTTGAAGCCTTCGGTATAGAAACGTTGCTTGACATTGTTTCCGTCAAGGAGAATCCATTCCATTTTTGTCGAACCGGCGTCGATAATGAGCCTCATAGGTGCATAATTTTGTGCAAAAATAAGGAAAACTGCGTAAAACCGAATATTTTTAATAGTTTTGCAGCCCATTTATAACCCAACAAAACCTGTAGCAATGAGAAAATGGCGCATCGAAGACTCCGAAGACCTTTACAACGTAAAAGGATGGGGAGGAAATTATTTTTCGATCAACGAAAAGGGACACATGGTGGTGACACCCAAGGAAGGCTGTGCCTCGGTCGACCTGCCCGAGCTCGTTGACGAGCTGTCATTGAGAGACGTCTCAGCACCTATGCTAATACGTTTCCCCGACATCCTCGACGACCGCATCAACAAGATCGACTCCTGCTTCAAGGAGGCGGCTAAGGAATACGAGTTCCATGGACAGAACTTCGTGGTCATGCCAATCAAGGTGAACCAAATGCGTCCCGTGGTTGAAGAAATCGTGAGCCACGGCAAGAAATGCAACATCGGCCTGGAAGCCGGTTCCAAACCCGAGCTCCACGCCATCATCGCCCTAGGTACCGACTCCGACTCTCTCATCGTCTGCAATGGTTATAAGGACGAGGAATTCATCGAACTCGCCTTGCTTGCCCAAAAGATGGGCCGTAAGATCATCATCGTCATCGAGAAACTCAACGAGTTGAAGACCACGGCGAAGATTGCCCGTCGTCTGAAGGTCACACCCAACCTCGGCGTGCGCATCAAATTGGCCAGCTCAGGTGCAGGCAAATGGGAAGAATCGGGTGGCGACGGCAGCAAGTTCGGCCTCACCTCTTCCGAACTACTCGAAGCCCTCGACTTCCTTGAGGAACACGACATGAAAGACTGCTTGAAGCTCGTGCACTACCACATCGGC
>DBXU01000095.1:6804-15948 GCA_002310075.1 Bacteroidales bacterium UBA1204
AACGTGGCCCTGCGTGAGGCGGCACAATTCTACGTGCAGCTATACAAGATGGGCTACCATATCGAATACGTCGACATGGGCGGTGGCCTCGGCGTCGACTACGATGGCACCAGCTCCAGCAGCGCCAGCTCGGTCAACTACAGCATCCAGGAGTACGCCAACAACGCCATTTACACCATCGTGGATGCCTGCGACAAAAACGAACTGCCGCATCCCAACGTCATCTGTGAGTCGGGCCGTGCCCTGACGGCGCACCACTCCGTGCTCATCTTCGAGGTGCTGGAGAAGACCTCGCTGCCCGAATGGGACGATGACGAAGAGCCCGAGGAAAACGACCACGAGCTCATCAAGGAACTTTACGATTCGTGGGACGAACTCACAAAAAGCTCCTCTCTTGAAATCTGGCACGACGCCCAAGAAATCCGTGAGGAAGCGCTCAACCTGTTCAGCCTCGGCCTGCTCGACCTCAAGTCGCGCGCCAAGATCGAGCGTCTGTTCTGGAGTATCGCCCGCGAGGTGAACCATATCGCCAACAGCCTGAAGCGCGTTCCCGAGGACTTCACCTCATTGCCGAAGCTCTTGGCCGATAAATATTTCTGTAACTTCTCACTGTTCCAGTCGCTGCCCGACCTCTGGGCCATCGACCAGCTCTTCCCCATCATCCCCATCCAACGTTTGGATGAGAACCCGACGCATTTGGCCACTTTGCAAGACATCACCTGCGACAGCGATGGTAAGATCACCAATTTTGTGGCCAAGTCGACGCAACACACCATCCCACTTCACTCGTTCAGCGACAAGGAACATTATTATATTGGTGTGTTCCTCGTTGGAGCCTATCAGGAAATCTTGGGTGACTTGCACAATCTGTTTGGCGACACCAACGCCGTGCACGTCTCAGTGGATGAAAAGGGTTATTACATCGACCAAGTCATCGATGGCGAAACCGTTGCTGACGTGCTGGAATACGTGCAATACAGCCCGAAAAAACTCGTCCGCACAGTGGAGACCTGGGTCACCAAGTGCGTCAAGGAAGGCAAGATTTCCGTTGAGGAGGGTAAGGAATTCCTCTCCAACTACCGATCGGGATTGTACGGATATACCTATTTGGAATAAACCAAAAAAGAGCCGCGTTTGCGGCTCTTTTTTTAAGCGAACATCTTCTCGATGACGTCCTTATATTTATTGGTGATGACCTTACGCTTGGCTTTCAACGTCGGTGTGAGCAGACCGTTGGCAATGCTCCACTCATCGGCGAGAAGCACGTGTTTCTTGATTTTCTCGGTCTCACCCAAGCCCTTGTTCAGCTCGTTGACTTCCTTGGCGAAGCGCTTAAGCACATCGGGATTCTGGATCATCTCCTCGTTGGTGGTGTAAGGAATCTTTTCCTCAGCGCACCAGGCCTTCAGGTCAGAGAAACTCGGGATGATGAGCGCACCAGCGAACTTCTGGTTTTCACCCACCACAAGGATCTGCTCAATGAGTTTGGAGGAACAGAACTTAGCCTCGATGACATCAGGGTTGATGTACTTGCCGCCCGAGGTCTTGAAGAGGCTCTTGATACGGCCTGTAATCTTCAAGCGGTTGTATTGGTCAATCTCGCCCATGTCGCCCGTGTGGAACCAGCCTTCCTCGTCGATGACTTCCTTGGTTAGCTCAGGGTGTTTGTAGTAGCCCATCATCACGTTATGGCCACGGCAACAGATCTCACCGTTGTCGGCAATCTTCACCTCAGTGCCAGGCAGCGGCTGTCCCACATAACCCACTTCACGACCGTGGGGATTGCGGTTGCTGACGGCGATAACGGGTGAAGTTTCAGTGAGGCCGTAACCTTCAAACACCGGCATCTTGATGGCCGAGAAGAAGCCAGCAATCTTTTGCGAGATGGCGGCAGCGCCCGACACGATGATATCGAAGTTCTCGGCACCAATGTTGGATCTAATCTTGCTATAGACCAACTTATCGGCGATGCTCAACTTCCAGTCGTAGAACCAATGGCGGTTTATGGAGTCAATCTTATATCGTTCACCAAGGTGTAAGGCCCAGAAGAAAATCGCTCTAGCAATGCCTTTTTGTTTCTTACCCGACTGGTAGATGGCATCATAGAAACGTTCAAGCACGCGAGGCACGGCACACATCATCGTCGGATGAATCTCGCGCATATCATTGGCAATGGTAGCAAGGCTCTCCGCGTAGTAAATGGACATGCCACGATATTGATAGCAGTAGATCAACGCACGCTCGTAGGCATGGCAAACCGGCAGGAAACTGAAAGCCTTGTCGGAGCCATCGCTAATTGTGTATTGGAAGTTCGGAAACTGGTTCATCAGGTTATGATGCGATAGCATCACGCCCTTGGGTGTACCCGTAGTGCCAGAGGTATATATGATCGTAGCGCACTCCATTTCGTCGACGGAAGCCTTACGGGCTTGCAGCTCTTCGGCATGCGGATGATCCTTTCCGAGTTGGAGTAGCTGGTCGAAATAAGGATACTTCTCACGGTCGACCATGGTATAGACCAATTTCACATTCGGGGCATCCGGTAGGATATTGGTCACTTTGTTCATCACGGAGAGACCGTCAATGATTACCATCTTGGCATCGCAATCGGCCAAGATGAAGCGGTAATCCTCCTCGCTGATGGTGGGATATACTGGCACGGTAATGGCGCCAACCTGGCTGATGGCCATGTCAAGCATGTTCCATTCGGGGCGGTTGGTAAGGATCATAGCAACCTTATCACCCTTCTCAATGCCCAACTCGATAAGGGCATAACTCAGGATGTCGGATTGTTCCTTATAGGACTTGGAGCTGTAGTGCACCCATTGTCCATTCTTTTTGCCTGCAAGGGCAATCTGCTGGTTGGGATACTTCTCCACATAATTGTCGAGAAGATCAAAAACTCTTTTAATTTCCATATCCGAAGAATTCTCGTTTCAATAAAGTTGCAAATATAGGAAAAATCTATTTGTGCAACTGTTTTAACAATGAAAACAGGTTATTTTTCAATCCATTTAAATGCACAGGCATACCAAGGCCGCCAGCACCATCAGCAATGGGATGATCTTGCTGCGGATGTTCTGTTCCTTAAAGCCGAAGATACCGTAGACAAACGATACGATGAGACGCACGCCATAAAGGATGAGCGGAATGATGACAATCACGGCTGCATCTTGCTTGAGGCCCGTCAAATAGATGACATCGGCCACGGTGACGAAAATCGCCATTGCCACGATGCCCCAACGCCATTCGAATGGCTGTTCCTTTCGCTTCGGGTGCCAAAAGAAGAAAAACAGCACTGCCATCATGAGGAAGTCATAGATGGTATACCACGCTTGTATGGTGGAGGGCGAGATGCTCTCCTTGCTGAGCAGGAATTTGTCGTATACGCCGCTCAAGGCCACGAGAACGGCCGAACCCAACAGCATATAAACCCATTTGTTTGATTTGAAATCAATGCCTTCCAGCTTGCCCGAACGGTTCATAAAATAGAACGATATGATAGCTAGAACCACACCCGTACCCTGCAGCCATGTGAGGCTCTCACGGAATACGCAAAACATCAAGATGACAGTGATAGCAGGACGCAGCTGGTTGACGGGACCCACCACGGTGATAGGCAAGTGTTTCATGGCCGAGTAACTGAACATCCACGAGCAGAGGATAAGGGCCGTCTTTCCCATGATGAGCAGGTGTTGCCGTGCCGTCAGAGGCTCGATGTAGAGCTTCGACATGAAGCCACTCGCGAACCATTCAGGCTGGAGAAACGAAAGCACGACAAAAGGTAGGAACAATAGTCCACTGATCAAGGTGCTGTAAAATAATACGGGGATGATGGCGTTGCCGACAACGGTCTGTTTCTTGAAGATGTCGTAAAAGCCCAACAGAAAGGCTGATACCAATGATAGTACTACCCACATGGTAATTTGGTTTTGCGCGGCAAAAGTAGCATTTTTTGTTGAATTAACGGACCAAATCGATGTAAACAGGCAAATGGTCGCTGAAGCCACCGAAATAGCGCGGGCCGACATAGGTACGGAAGAGTTTCTTGCCATGGTAGGTCTCGTCGTCCTCAAGCATGAAGTCGGCATGGAAGATCTGGGCGCTACCCTCTAAGTAACGGAGGCCTTCTCTTTCCATCACGCTAGGCGTGATGATGATTTGGTCAAAGATCTGCCAGTCGGTTTGATGTTTCAGCGTGCCTTCAAAACCGAGACCATCGTTTTTGCCAAACAGGTTGATGTAACAGCCCTCCTCCATCTCACTGGGATGCCTCGCCCTAAGCACGTCGTAAACACTTGGATCAGTAGGACAGTCGTTCAAGTCGCCCATCATGATGACTTTTGGCCGATAGCCTTCGGGCGCAGCATCAATGATTGAATCGACCTTGGCTCGTAAAATCGCAGCCGAGCAGGAACGCGACCCCACAGTCTCCAACTCGCCGCTATAACGTGATGGCCAGTGGTTGACGAAGACATGGATGGTGTCGGCTGTTTGAATTGGCCCTTCGACGAGCTCAGGGACCTCAACTGCAACAAACTTTGCATAAAGGATATCCCTCGAATGATACGCCGTGTCCTCAGGGTTATAGTATGGGATCACGGCACTCTCCACCAACTGGAAGTGGTCAAGGGAATACACAATGGCCGGGTCGATGCCACGCTTGTCGGGGCCTTCATAATGCACCCAGCGGTAGTTGTGCTTCTTCAACGGCGTCTGCTCAAAAAGGGAATTCAACACATATTCATTCTCCACCTCACACATGCCAAGGATGCCCAAAGAGTGGTTTTCCGACATGGCCAGGATGGCCTTGTACATATTATTGCGTTTACGATAGAAGCGGGTTTTCGTCCAATGTTGCATGCCGTCCTCCGTAAATGCATTGTAGGCCTTTGTGCTGTCCACAAAGGGATCGAAGAAGTTCTCCATGTTCCAGAAAGCAACGCGGACGGGCACTAGCTCTGATTGCGCCTGACACAAAAAGGAAGACAAGGCAAAAACTACAATAAACAAACCTACAAATCGTTTCATAGCAGCAGTAATACGCTGCAAATTTAATTATTTGTTTTTATTTTTGCACCATGAAATCTAAACTGCTCGTCTTTATGTTTTTGCTTGTCACCCACTTGGGCATGACGCAAAACACCCATTTCTGGGACGGCATCGAAACCTTTGACGGCCCCACGGACGAAAACCCCATTTTGGCCTCGCAGTTGGATTTCTATTTCGACAGAATGGTCGCTCCTCTCCCCGACTCCATCACCTTGGAAATCGATAGGCTGGTGGAACGGGCCAGCTTCAACACCGACCTGCGCGACTTTATTCTATGGCAACTGCTGCAAAAATACAGCCATCCCGAATACATGAGCCAAGACCAGGTGTTTGTCTACCTTTACGATCAATACTTCTCACAACTTAAGATCAAGGATCTAAACGAAACCAATCTACCGCTGATCCGTGAAAAAGCGGAACGTTTGAGACGGTTGGCTTTGTTCCATGTCGCGCCAAGTATAGACGGCGTTCTTGATTTGCAGTCCATTGAAAGTGACTACACCATCCTGTTTTTTTACGACCACGATTGTGATTTGTGCCATCAAGAAAGGCATGACCTAGATTCAATATCCGCAGTTCATCCTGAAATTGTCGTTTTAGCCATTGACATGAACACAGACGACGTCCACGTCGATGTATTATACGACCTCTACGACATCGAAACCACGCCGTTAATTTATGTCCTCGACAGCGAGAAGCGGATTATCGCCAAGAAGATACGCGCTAAGCAAATCCCGTTAGTATTGCCCTCATCTCCGGAAGGGCAGCTGTAGCCTCTTCAAACAGCTTCCATTGCGCCCTCGTGCGTACCATGTTGTGTTCGGGATACATTATCTTATAATAGGTGTCGCCGTTGATGTAATCCGCGAAGAATCGTACCGCCTGCATATATGGGAACAAGGTTGCAGCATAAGGAAGGTTCTCCTTCTCTATCGGCAGCAAAAATGCCTTAGTGCCCTCCAAATATCCTTTTGCAAATGCCTTGAAAACTCCCATGTTGAAATGGATGTTATCCAAATTCGGATCGTCCTCGGCACCTGTGTTGGCAGCCGAACGCAAGAAGTCGCCAAAATCGGAAAAGACGAAACTTGGCATCACCGTATCCAAATCAATGATGCATAGCACATTGCCTTCCTTGTCGAAAAGCATATTGTTCACCTTGGTGTCACAATGGCAGATGCGTTTCGGCAGCTTTCCTTCACGATACAATTGTTCGCCCAAGCACATCCTATCAGCAACTGCCTTGATTTTGGCCACATAATCCTGAACTTCAGGGTCTTTCATACGTCCAGCCCTGTTGTCAGCAACGGCTTCATCCAGTTGTTTCAAACGGAATTCTATGTTATGGAAATCGGGTATGATCTCTCCCACTGGCTCCTTCAAATCGCTCAACAACGACTCAAAATCGCCAAACGAACGACCCGCATAAAATGCATATTCTGGTGTGACGGCGTCATAAGTATAGCTGTCGGCAATGAAATCCATTACGCGCCAATACTTACCGTCTTCAACGACATAGGTCTTGCCAGTATCGGCTTTCAAGAAATGCAATACTTTTCTGCCTATGTCACGGACACCTTGTTTCACATATTTCTGCCGAATGTGGTTCGTCACAGCTTCGATGTTGTTCTGAAGCATGTCAACGTCGGTGAACACGGCGTTATTGATGCGTTGAAGCACATACTTCGGCTCACCTTTCACAATAATTCTATAGGTGTCGTTGATGAGTCCATTGCCCAAAGGCTGGATGTCTTCTATGGTTTTCGGGTCTATGAAATGACCAGCAACAGTGAAAAGTTCATTCATGAGATAAAAATTTTGGCGAAGATAGGGGTTTTTTGCGGCAAATGCCTATTTTTGTCCTCAAAATTAATCCTATTTTTATGAAAAACAGAATTCAACAACTCCTCCTTGGCCTTGTTCTGCTTGCCATGGCCACCGCCTGTAACGAAAAAAAGGAAACCGAAGTCTGCAAGGGCAACTATCGCATTGTTGACAATACCATTGTTTTTGACGAGCCACAGCGCATCGAAGGGCAAAAGAGTGTCCTACAGTTCACCGTCGACCCCATCGAAAACGTCCGCATCGGCTTCATCGGCCTTGGCATGCGCGGCTATGATGCCGTGGATCGCATCACCTACATTGATGGCGTGACCGTCGTCGCCTTGTGCGACATCGAGCCCGACCGCGTCGAAGCCGTGCAGACCAACATCCTTGAAGGCAGAGGACTACCTCGTGCCGAAGCCTATACTGGCCGCGAAGCATGGAAGGAACTCTGCGAGCGCGACGACATCGACCTTGTATACATCTGCACCAATTGGCAGACCCACGTCCCGATGGCGGTCTACGCTATGCAACAAGGCAAACACGTGGCAGTTGAAGTACCTGCTGCCACCTCCATCGAGGAATGCTGGCAACTCGTCGACGTGGCCGAACAAACGCAGCGCCACTGCATGATGCTCGAAAACTGCTGCTACGATTTCTTCGAGCTGACCGCCCTCAACATGGCACAGCAAGGCATGTTCGGCGAGCTCATCCACGGTGAAGGTGCCTACATCCACAACCTCGAGCCCTATTGGCACGAATACTACGAAAACTGGCGCCTCGACTTCAACCAAAGCCACTCGGGTGACGTCTATCCCACCCACGGCCTCGGTCCCCTCTGCCAAGCTTTCAACATTCACCGTGGCGACCGTATGAAGACTCTAGTCAGCATGAGTACGCCTTCATACAAAGGCAAGAAAGTCGCTCAAGAAATGATGGGCACCGAAGAATTCGCCAACGGCGATATGACTACCACCATGATCCAGACCGAAAAGGGCAAGACCCTGCTCATCGAGCACGATGTTTACACCTATCGTCCTTACAACCGTCTGTATCAGCTCACCGGCACTGAAGGCTTCGCCAACAAATATCCCAGCGAGGGCTTTACGGTCTTGGAAGACAAGCTGCCCGCCGGCTTCCTCGCTGATGGACAGCACCTCAACCCACACGGTTTCGTGCCCGCTGAAGTGCGTGATAAGATCTTGAAGGATTACCTCCACCCCATCGCCGTGGAGATCGAAGAGAAAGCCAAAGAAGTGGGTGGCCACGGCGGCATGGACTTCGTCATGGACTACCGCCTCATCTATTGCCTACACAACGGTCTTCCGCTCGACCAAGATGTCTATGACGCCGCTGAATGGTCATGCCTCGGCGAGCTGACAGCAGCATCCATTGCCAACGGTGGCATGCCTGTACAGATGCCTGACTTCACCCGCGGTGACTGGGATAAGGTTCAAGGCTACAAGCACGCTGAATAAGCTTTTCTCCATTTCATAAAAAAAGAGGCGCTATACGTAGCGCCTCTTTTTTATACCTCCATCTTCAGGTTTAATGGTTAGCCTTCAGGAAGCTGTATTCCTTCCCATATTTCAGGTGCTGTGCAACGAAATCAGAGGGGTATTCGAGTTTGTAGTCGACCACCTCGCCATTCTCGACAACAGGAACAATTTCAGGGTTGATGAAACCACCATATGGCTTCAGTCCCAAGGCGTCATAACGCTCCTTGACTTCCTTGTGGATCTCGGGGTCAACCTTCACGGCATACTTTTCCACGATGGCTTTACCGGCAGCATAGTCACCTTCGCTCTTGATGCGCTGGATCTCGGCCAGCAGCACGCCAAACAAACCGCGTAATGCCTCAAAGTCGTTGATGACATAGTAGGTTTTGCCGTTTTCCACCTTCTTCTCGATAACGTTGGCTTCTTTGCCGTGCTCGTAGCACCACTCAGAAATGAGTTTCCGATTCTGCATGTGTGCCTCGGTAACATCCTTGCCCAGCTCCACTCTCGCCAGCTGCGACATCATGCCGTTGCGGATATAAGAGCAATACTCGGCCTTATATGCTTCAGCGTCAGGCATCACGCCCAGCTCCACCATCTTAGGATCGGCCAGATAATATAGGCCAAAGAGGTCGGCTCTAGCTTCTTCTAGTGTCGAGCTGAACTCCTTCAAGGCGCCAGGCTGCGTGCCAGGCAAAAGCTTGCCCGAGCCATGACCCAAGCACTCGTGCAGGTTGGTGTGAACCACATCGGCATCGGAGCCGTATTT
>DBXU01000095.1:16073-17110 GCA_002310075.1 Bacteroidales bacterium UBA1204
CAGTCGGCATTGGGCAGGTTGATGCCAATCGGAGGCGAGGGGAAGCAGTCGCCACCCAAAGTGGTGACGATGATACTTTTGGCCGACACACCCTTGCACTCCTCTTTTTTGAAGCGCGGGTCAACAGGTGAATTGTCCTCAAACCATTGGGCATTCTCACTGATCGTGTTGGAACGTACGGTAGCCTCAAGGTCTTTGTAGTCAACAACAGACTCCCAAGTGGCCTTCATGCCCATCGGGTCGCCATAATCTTCAATAAAGCCGTTGACGAAGTCGATGTGCGACACGGAGTCCTGCACCCAAGCGATGTTGTACTCGTCCCAGGTCTTCAGGTCACCAGTGGTATAATAGTCGATGAGCTTCTTCGTGTAGTCGCGTTGAATGTCGTTCTCCGCCACTTCGTTTGCCTTCTGAAGCCAGCCAATGATGGCCGTGATGGCCTCGCCATAAAGACCGTCGGCTTTGTATACGTCTTCATAGATCTTACCGTCTTCCTTCACCAGCATGGAGTTCAAGCCGTATGAAATAGGTGCGGCATCGTTGGGCTTGCGCATCTTGTTGTAGAAGGCTTCCACCTCAGCCTTGCTGATATCACCCTTGTAGAAATTCACAGCCGAATTGGCAATGATGTCATCCTCGCTACTACGGCGCACCTTATAAAGGTCGCGGTCGAAGATCACAGGCGTCAAGAAGGCGATGAAATCGTCGACGGTCTCACTCTCGTTGAGCGGAAGAAGGCCAGTGTCGCTGGCTTTTACCAACTCGGCGAAGTAAGCCTCGCTAATTTCAGGAAAGAACTTATCCTCGGCATAGTGGTGATGGATGCCATTGCTGAAAAAAACACGCTTGGCATATACCAAGAAATTCTGGAATTCGGTGCATTCGCGATCGCCTTGATACGAATTCAGCACAGCCTCGATGGTCTTGCGGATTGCCAGGTTGTACTTGAAGTTCTGGTCGGCGAGGATGTCGCGGCCACATTTTGCAGCTTCGCCCAGATAATAGAGATAACTCTTCTGTTGCAGCGTCAGCTGGTC
>DBXU01000041.1:0-1521 GCA_002310075.1 Bacteroidales bacterium UBA1204
AAGAGCAGACTTTGCTGCAAGACAAACTTATAAAGATTTGGAAGAATCGAGGAATAGAAACGAATGGAATCCTCCACCAGCATAATCATCTGCACACCGCAAGAAATGTCGTGCTCCAAATTCATTTTATCCTCAATCAACTTGATGATGGAAAGCAACAAATCCGTATTTCCAAGCCAGCAGAACACATATTCAAAAATGCTTAAGTCCTCATGTTCCATACGTTTCGTGATACCATGACTGAACGGCGTGAGCACCACAATTGGAATCTTAGGATTGTGAATCTTAATGTCTCGGGCAATATCGAACACATCGTTATTGTCCGTTCCTGGCATACAAATCACCAGTTCGAAACTCGTCTTTTTCAGTTCTTCCTCAGCTTCCTCCTGCGAAGCCACCTGGAAAAAACGAGGAGGATAGCGCAGACCGAGTTTGGAGTATTCCTCAAAAATCTTCTCATCCACACGTCCATCGTCCTCCAGCATGAAAGCATCGTAAGGATTTGCAATGAGCAGCACATTGAAGATGCGCCGTTTCATCATGTCAACAAATGGAGTGTCGCGTAGCACAAGCGTTCCCTTCTCGGTACGCTCATCCGTGGTCTCTGCCTCCTCGGGGTCAATGCAATACATCGCATTGTCAATATTCTCGTCTTGCATTCTTATTTTGATTCTTTTCGGTTCTCGTTACATTCTGCAAACTTACGAAAAAACACGGACATAGCCACTACAATCACCAAAGAAAATCAATGTAGAACGCTTCTGAATTAACAATTAAAAATTCTCAGGAGTTCTTCTTGTAGCTTACCACAGCCCAAAAGCTCATGAGGATGGCAAAGGCACAAAGAGCATACACTTGATGGGCGATGGCAGCGAAATTGCCTCCACGAACAAAGACAGTGCGGATGGCATCGATGAAATAGTGCATGGGATTGATGTAGGTGGTGAGGTAAGCCCAGTGAGGCATGGAACGGGTTGGGGTAAATAATCCACTGAGCAAGAGAAGGCACACCATAAAGAACCAAATGACAAGGATGGCCTGCTGGAGCGTTTCGCTGTAATTGGAGACAAGCAAGCCTAAGGATGAGAAGAAAAGTGCGAGCACCATGGTGAGAAGATAGACGAGGGCAATGGGACCCTGACAAGTGATTCCATATATTGCCCATGCCAACAAGAGACAGATGGTAACCACCAAAAGTCCCATGAGCCAATAGGGAATGAGCTTTGCGAGGATGAACGACCACTTCGAAACGGGTGTCACGTTGATTTGCTCTATCGTTCCCGTCTCCTTCTCGCTAACTATATTCAGAGCAGGCAAGAAACTACACATGAGCATCATCACAATCGCCAAGAGTGCGGGAATCATGAACAGCTTGTAATTGAGATGCTTGTTGTAGAGATAGAAGGTGGAAACGGCTGTCTGCAAGGCGGCTGCATCAGGATTGGCACTCGCCATGACTATCTGGGAGAGGTAGCTGGCACCGATGCCACCCTTCACACCGTTCACTGCATTGGCAGCAAT
>DBXU01000041.1:1607-1843 GCA_002310075.1 Bacteroidales bacterium UBA1204
ATGATGTCGGTTCGGCTCTTCTCTATCTCCTTCCGTGCCAACTCGTACGACGGTTGCATTCCACGGAAACGGAAGTAGTTGCTCTGCTCTATGCTGTGAACAAGACGTGCGCTAAGCGAAGAGTGGTCATGATCCACCACACTGACACGGATGTTCCTCACTTCCTGATTCATCACCCACGGCATGACACACATAATCATGATGGGAAAAATGATGATGAGCCTGGGCAGAAACGC
>DBXU01000041.1:1898-2367 GCA_002310075.1 Bacteroidales bacterium UBA1204
ACTTTGATGCTACTCTAATCGTGTCTTGAACTTGGCAAGGGACACAATCAGCAAAAAGATTGTCATTCCACTGAGAATAGCCACCTCACGCATCACCTCGCCGATGCCAACGCCCATAATCATCAGCTTGCGCATTGCCTCGATGTAATAGCGCGGAGGAATGACAGCCGAAATCCATTGCAGAACCATAGGCATGGACTCGATGGGGAACAACATGCCCGAGAGCATGACGATGGGCATGAGCAACACCATAGCCGAGAGCAGTAACGCCATCAACTGACTGCTTGCGATGTTGGATATGAGTAAGCCCAAGGACAACGCCAACAAAATATAGATGGCTGAGACTACGAAAATCCACAGGATGGAGCCAGCCAACGGCACACCGAGCACGAAGCGAGCCATCAGGAGGATGGAGACAAGGATGGCGAAAGCCAACACCAAATAGGGCACTGCCTTTGCCACTATCATC
>DBXU01000041.1:2413-4765 GCA_002310075.1 Bacteroidales bacterium UBA1204
CTGACGGAAGTCATCATGGCACAAATCAGCATCAGCAACATTCCCATGATGGCTGGCACAAAGTTGTAGGCCGACTTCATGCGAGGATTATAAAGCATCTTCGTCTCTATGAGTGAGGACTGAGGATTGAGAATGGTCTGCATGGCGTATGTGTTCCATTGTTGCGCCATGTTGGGGTCGGATGCATCCACAATGAGTTGTATTCCTTTTCGCTTTGCAGCGAAATCCTTGCTAAAGACAACAGCCATGTCGGCTTTCTGCCTGCGAATGAGTTGTTCGGCTTCCTTCGATGTGCCAACCGTGGCGGTGATGACAAAGTATTCGGAATGGGACAGGCGGTCGATAACTTGCTGCGTCACATGGTCCATCTGCGAAGTCACTACAACGGCGCGTACATTCCTCACGTCGTTGGAAATGGCGAAGCCAAAGATCAGCATCAGCACCACGGGCATGACAAAAAGGATGAGCATCGTGCGACGGTCGCGAACGATGTGCTTAGCTTCCTTGATGACAAACGACGAAAATTGCTTCATACATTGAAAGGGTTTAAGAACTAATCCGATGACCTTGAAGCTTGCCGAGCAAGATAAGTGAACACATGATTGATGTCGGGTTGATGATAGTTTTGTTTCAGTTCGTCGGGCGTGCCAAGCGCACGAATCTTTCCATCCACCATGATACTGATGCGGTCGCAATATTCTGCCTCATCCATGTAGTGAGTGGTTACGAAAACAGTAATGCCACGGGCAGCGGCATCGTAGATGAGTTCCCAGAACTGACGACGCGTAGCTGGATCCACGCCACCCGTAGGTTCATCAAGAAACACCACCCCTGGCTCGTGGAAGATGGAAACGGAGAAGGCAAGCTTCTGCTTCCACCCCAACGGAAGCGAAGAAACGAGGTCGTTCTTGTGCTCTGCGAAGTTCAGACGCGAAAGCAGTTCGTCGGTCTTGCGAGCTATTGTCTGGTCGTTCATACCATAGATGCCAGCAAAAAGACGAATGTTCTCGGCAACCGTCAAGTCTTCGTACAGTGAGAATTTCTGCGACATGTAGCCAATGTTTTTCTTGATTTGCTCATGCTCCGTACAAATGTCATAGCCCACAACCGTGCCCGTCCCTTGAGTAGGCTGACTCAGTCCTGTCAGTATATGCATAGCTGTCGTCTTTCCAGCACCGTTGGCACCAAGAAAGCCGAAGATTTCTCCTCGCCTCACGGAGAACGAAATATCATCCACAGCTCGGAAGGAACCAAACGACTTGACGAGATGCTGCACCTCTATCACGTTTTCCTCTCCGACCGTCACTGCCTTGCTATGCTCAATGGCGGGTGGATTGAAGACGTCGGAAAAACGCTCCAAAATGGCGTCGGGCGTGTCGATGCCTTGCAGATGTCCCTGATGGAGGAACGCCACTCGTTCGCATCGGCGCACCTCGTCGAGATAGGGCGTTGAAGCAAGGATGGTGATGCCACGCTCCTTCAGCATAGCCAACATGTCCCAAAACTCCTTGCGGCTTACGGGATCAACGCCCGTTGTTGGCTCATCAAGAAACAACACACTGGGCGAATGAATCAATGCACAACAGAGCGCCAGTTTCTGTTTCATTCCACCCGACAATGCTCCAGCCCTGCGATTCTTGAAGCGTTCTATTTGCGAATAGACAGCCTTGATAGAGTTGTAACCTTCCTCAACCGTAGTACCAAAGAGTGTGGCGAAGAAATACAGGTTTTCCTCGACGGTCAAATCCTGATAAAGTGAGAATCGACCAGGCATGTAACCCACACGTCGGCGTATCTCTCTCGTCTGCCTCTTCACGTCGTAGCCATCGACAGTCGCACTGCCCATGTTAGGCAGCAACAATGTGCAGAGAATGCGATACATCGATGTCTTCCCTGCTCCATCAGGACCTATCAGTCCAAACACTTCGCCCTTGCCTACAGAAAACGACACATCTTCCAGGGCTTTCACTTTGCCATAACTCTTACTGATGTGATGCACTTCAATGGCATTCATAACAACACCTTATTATATTTCTAAAACTTCACCTCTCCATACATGCCAATCTTGGCAAAGCCGTCATTCTTGATGGCGACCTTCATGGCATACACCAAATCAGCACGCTCATCGTCGGTCAGAATCGTCTTAGGAGTGAATTCTGAATGGCTCGAAATCCAAACAACAGTTCCGTCGTACTCCTTACGCTTTGCGTCGCCATAGTCAGCCATCACCTTCACTTTCTGTCCCACTTGGATGGTCTGCAACTGAGCAGAAGTGACATAGGCACGAAGAAACATATTCTCCGTGTCAGCCACCTTCAGCAGCGGTTTCCCTATTGTCACGAATTCGCCTCG
>DBXU01000041.1:4873-5034 GCA_002310075.1 Bacteroidales bacterium UBA1204
CTGGTGGAGAGTGAAGAAATCTGTGCATCGAGTTGCCGCTGAAGCACCTTCACTTGTGAGGCTGCATCGTCGAACATCTTGCTTGGCACAGCTCCGTCGTTGACCAGTTCACGATAGCGTTGCTCCTCCTTGCGTGCCTTGGCAAGTTGCTGACGAGTAGC
>DBXU01000130.1 GCA_002310075.1 Bacteroidales bacterium UBA1204
CCATTGACGACAATGCCGTTAGTGGTGCGACGGACTGAGGCCTTCGTGCTCTCGGCAGAACCAGAATAATCTGTGGTGCGTGATACTTTGTCATAATCATAGTCGTGCAGAATGAACTGTTCATGAGCGACGGCGTAGCCTGCTTCTGCCCAGAGTGTGGCTTGGCGCAGACGTGCGTAGACGTTAACAGCTACCTCGCCTTCATATACTGGGCACGATGGCAATAGCAGGCTGTCGTCCTTGAGTTGTAGCGAACCTTCTTTGGCAACTTCTCCATTGATGAGTAGTGTGTAAGTGTAATCGTATTCGCCCAGTGAGGTGAAGAGGTCGCGATTGATGACGTGTATAGCATCAAGGGAACGGGGCGCATGTGGCGCCTCAGTCGCAACAAACTGCAGAGGCTGATAGACATGCTGCACTTCATAGTATTGTGGATGAGGCGTGCGGTCGGGAGCCACGATTCCATTGATGAGAAAATGCCCATCGTTGGGTGCGTCACCGAAGTCACCGCCATAAGCCCAGAATTCGTCGGACTGTAGCGATAGCGACCTCGAGTATCGCAGCTGCGAACCGTCAATGGGTTTGGCTATGCCTTGATCCACCCAGTCCCAGATGGCAGCGCCACAGATGCTTGAGTCGGCATAAATGATGTCCCAATATTCCTGCAAATTGCCAGTAGAGTTGCCCATGCTGTGGGCGTATTCGCGCATCATGAACGGGCGGTCGCTGACATTCCGTGCCACGCTTCGCATCTCTTCGGGGTAAAGATAGCTGTCGTCGTAGATGGCTGAATAGCGGCGGTCGCTGTCGTAAAAGGGTGGTCGTGTGGTATCAAGTGAACGAATGGTGTCGTACATAGCTTTGGCATTGTGCCCGCTGCAAGCCTCGTTGCCCAGGCTCCAGAGGATGATGCTTGGATGGTTGCGGTCGCGCAGCACCAGCGAGGCAGCCCTGTCCACGTGAGCCTTTTGCCATGCCAGGTCGTCACCCAACAGAGTGTTTCCGATGCCGTAGCCATGGCTTTCGTTGAAAGCTTCGTCCATGACATAGAGACCATAGCGGTCGCAGAGTTCGTAGAGTAGCGGTGTGTTGGGATAAACTGATGTACGCAGGAAGTTGATGTTGCACTGTTTCATCAGCCGGATGTCGAGTTCGTGAGTTGCATCATCGACATAGCGTCCTGTGCGCGGATGGTGTTCGTGGCGATTGACACCCCTGAGTTTCACGTTCTTACCGTTTATTTTGAACACCTCGCCCACAATTTCTACCTTCTTCACACCGAGATGGTTGTCGAAGTGCTCTACGACGTTGCCTTTACGGTCGCGCAACTCAATGGCAATGGGGTAGAGGTTAGGTTTCTCGGACGACCAGAGGCGTGGCGACTGCAATTGACAGTTGAGCTGCACATGGGTGGTATCGCCGGAAGCCAATTGTTTCAGCTTGCCCACGGCCTCCTTTCCGTCGAGCAGGAATGCCACGGTAATATCTTTGGCAGCCTTATGGGCGGTGTTACAAATTTCTATGTCGGCTGTCACCACGGCCTGGCTGTAGTCGGGACTCAGTTCTGTGGTTAGGCAATAGTCGCTGATGTGGTTTTTCGGCCGTACCCATAACTGCACACTGCGGAAGATGCCGCTCAGTCGCCACATATCGATGTCCTCAAGATAAGAGCCGTCGCACCAGCGGTAGACCTCCACGGCCAGGCGGTTTTCGCCTTCGTGCATGAAACGTGTCACGTTGAACTCTGCAGGCGAAGTGGGATTCTGGCTATAGCCCACCCGCTGCCCATTAACCCAGACGTACATGGCCGACTTCACACCGCCGAAGTGCAGGATGAGATTCTTATCAAGCATCTCGCGAGAAACAGTGACGAAGGTGACGTACGATCCCACAGGGTTGCGATGGCCATAAGCATACCACTCGAACGGAGGCTCGCTCGTCACACTAGGTGCGTTCTTCTGAAAGGGGTACGTAGAATTAGTGTAGATAGGCAGGCCATAATTTTGCATCTGCCAATTGCCTGGAACGGTAATGAAGTCCCATTGGCTGACGTCGTAGTCGGTACGCCAAAACTCCTTAGGCCGCCGCTCTGGGCATGGCGACCAGTGGAAGCGCCACTGACCGTCGAGCGACACAATTTCCTGGCATTGCTTCTCGAGCGAAGGCAGCTGCAACGTGGCATGGTAAGGCAGTTTGTTGATGCCTACCACTTGCGGATTTTCCCAATCGTGTGGTTGGGCCGGCAAATCCAGTGCAAAGGCTGTGACAACGGCAACTATTAAGAGTCTCATACTTTTGTGTATTATTGTCAATTTGCTTTAAGAATCATTTTGGACAAAGCCCTTGGGGCTATAGGAATAGCCCCTTGGGCGCCCAGCTAACCTAACTACTACTAACAAAACTCGTTTGGAAAAGCGGAATGTTTACTATAGTTTTTTGAATATTGTTCATTATTGGTTGGAAGTTGTTTTTTTGAAAAACTCCGTGATGGCATCCTTTCTCACGGCCTTCATTACAGCTGCTCCATCACCCACTGTCACGTCTTCAAAAAGGAAAGACAGAGATTCAGAAGAACCATTTTGAGAGTTCATAATCGATTCATAGTATGCAGAATAATCATGTGAGTGGCTGTCAACAGGCATATTTTGGAATGTTCCCAGATAGTAATTCTTCTCAAACAGGTTGTTCGTTGACTTGGTAAGATTGAAAGCCGATGGTTCAGGTGCAAAGAACAGGTTTTCCCTGATAGTAGTACTGTCAGCATAGCCTTCCCATGAGAGGGAAGCAATGGTGGTACGATCGACTTGCGAACCGGGTTTTCTTCCAATGTGCAAAATATTGTGCTCGATAAGCGTATTCTTGCAGGGACCGCCAATGTGAATGGTCGGAGAAAAATATTCATCCGTGTGTGTCTTCTGCTGTCGGACGGCATCATCTATACTCACATTATAGCGTACAATGCTTCCCAAGTTGCCGATGTTGTCGGCGGGATTGCTGTTTCCTGGGTTGCAAATCAGGATAAATCCTCCTTCGTTGTCGTGACTATAATTGTATTGTATGAGAGTGTTGGTGCAATTAAAATCGGAGTCGAATCCCTGGCCATCCCAAGGCGCTTTGTGGTCGGAGACTTCATTGAACTGAATGGTTGTGTTGTCACAACTCCAAGGCCAGATGCCAGCGGCAGCCTCGCCTAGTGGAAGCAGACGGCTGCAACGGCGCATGAGGTTGTATTCGACAAGGGCACTGTCACAGCCGATAGGCACAATTCCATCGCCAGGCACTTCCTCGATGAGATTACGGCGCACGATGGTATGAGTACTCAGGTGCCAGTCGCTGCGACTCCATGGCGCATTCCAGATGATGGCATTACGCTCACATCGGCGAATGGTACAATCTTCAATGGTAAGGCTGTCAAACAAGGAAATAAGGCTGTCCGTCTTCCAGAGGCTCTCTATCAATATGCCTGAGCCGCCGCCCGCTTTTTTCAAGAGACTGCCATTCACGTCGTGAATATCGAGTGCATGGAGGGTAATGCCTCGCGACCATCCATAGTCTTCGCTGACAACCTTCACGCCAGTGCGGTTGGGCATGCGACTGGATCCCGTATTTACCACATCCAAGTCCTGAAGGGTTAGGAAACTAGAATTGGCAATGCAGATGGTGTAGAGCGAATTGTCGGGTGCCGAGAAACATGGCTTGGATCCAGAGCCGTATGCTCCTACTACGATGCGATTGGCAGATGTTCCTTGGGCGCTGACGTTGAGTTGTCCGGTAAAATGGCTACCTCGACGGAAAAGCAGATTGTCGCCTGCTTGAAGACGGAGGCTATTGGCTTTTTCCAGGCTTTTCCATGCCGACTGAGGCGATGTGCCGTCATTTGAGTCATTGCCATGCTCCGAATCAATGTAGTAATTGATTCCTGTTTCAGCCAATTGAGATTGGCAACTGGTCAAACTTATACTAATGAACAGGGTAAAGAATAATATTGCCTTGACGTGTTTCATGTTTATATGTTTTTTATATGATACTTGCCGAAGTTTAATAGAACACTGCAAATGTATATATATAATGAATGTAACGCCCGTTGCAAACGTTCAAAGATGTAGAAAAATCAGCCATGAGCGATTTTTCTACGTATTTTGACTAATTATTCTACATTAAGGGTGGATAGAAAACTGCGAATACCAATTTCCTCTTTGTGTTTTGAAGGTGATATGGTTGCTCCCCAGCTATCGCATAGGTAGTGAAAAGCAGTGCTATCNNTGAAAAGCAATGCTATCGAGGGTAAAAAGCAGTGCTCTGGAAGGGCAAAAGCAATGCGATGGAAGGACTGAAACTATGAAAGAAAAGAAATAAACAAATTCTATTTTACGGAGAACTTCTCCATGTATTCCATGGGCGACATACCAATCTCTTTCTTGAAAGTTGCTGTAAAGTAGCGGGGGTCGTTGTAGCCCACAGCATAAGCCACTTCCGAAATCTTCACACCGCGCTTTTCGTCCATGATTTGACAGGCAGCCTTCATACGGATATTGCTCACGAAAGCGGGAAAACTGAGTCCCGTCAGGGCTTTCAGCTTGCGGAAGGAGGTGGAACGGGTGGTATTCAGTTCACTGATGAACTGCTGTTGGTTGAAGTCGGGGTCGTCCAGATGGCGGTGCACGCAGTCGATGGCTCGCTTCAAGAAGTCTTCGTCGAGGCTGGTGTAGTTCATTTCCTGTCCCTCAAAGACGAGTTGCTTCTTAAAGTTCTTCACCATTCGCTCGCGTGTGGCCAACAGGTTTCCAATGCGGGCATGCAGCACACTCAGGCTGAAGGGTTTGCCAATGAAACCGTCTGCACCAGCCTCGTAAGCCTCTACACGGTCTTCTTCCTGCTTCTTGGCCGTAAGCAGCACGACGGGAATATGGCTGGTCTCGAAGTCGCCCTTAATGCTTCGGCATAGGTCGATACCATCCATCACGGGCATCATGACATCGGTAACTACCAAATGGATTTCGTTCTGGCGTAAGCAAGCCAAGCCTTCCTGTCCGTTGTGGGCCAGGTAGACATTGTACTCCGACGATAGAATCTTCTCCATCAGTAAAAGTAGTTCCTCGTTGTCCTCCACCAATAGCACGTTGTATTTCTGTTTAGGGGACTGCGGTTGCTCAGTTGGTTCCTCTACATCCTCGACCAATGGCTCAGCATTTGTCAGACTTTGGGGTATTGTGGGCGAAGAACAGGTGTCGATTTCATCTGCCTGATAGAAGCGTTCCTCTATCGGCAGGCTGATGATGAATGTGGCACCATGGCCCAGTTCACTCTCTACGGTGATGGTTCCGTGGTGCAACTGCACCAGGTCATGAACCAACGAGAGGCCAATGCCCGTGCCAATGGTATTGAACTGGCGGTGGCTTCCTTCATAGAAACGCTTGAACAAGTCTTTTTGAATTTCGTGTGAGATGCCAGGGCCATTGTCTTTTACCGTGAGCAGAACGAATCCTTCGCGTTCGGGATGGGATGCCAAAGTGACGTTTACGTTCTCGTCAGGCACACTATACTTGGCAGCATTCGACAGTAGGTTGTAGATGATCTTATCTAATTTGTCGGGATCGAAATAGGCCATCATGGGTTGTTGGGCGCTGTCGAAGCTGAAAGTCATGCCTTTTTGCTTCGTGAGTGGAAGGAAATTGTCGACGCAACGCTGGAGGAACAACGCAAGGTCACCGCGCGAAACCTTCAACTGCAGGTTGCCCGTCTCAGCCTTGCGGAATTCCAATATCTGCTGCAACAGACGTATCAGGCGGTTGATGTTGTTGGTCATTACCTTGTAGGTGTCCTTGTGGGTGGGGGCCTGCTGCTTGAGATTCTCTACAGAAGCCGAGATGATGGTAAGTGGAGTGAGTAGTTCGTGAGTGATGTTGGTGAAGAACTGCAACTTGGCGTGGTTCAATTCTTCACTTTTGGCCTGTTCCAGTTGGCGCATATCTAGTTCGTGGCGCAGGCGAATGCGGTTATGTACCATCTGATAGAGATAGTAGGCGGCACCCAATAGCAATAATAAGTATAAGGTATATGCCCACCAGGTTTCGTAGGGAGCGGGCTGTCGGTGAATGGTTAGCGTGGCTACCTGATCGCTCCACAGGCCGTTTTCGTCAGTGGTCTTCACTTCGAAGCGATAGGTGCCTTTCTCCAATTTATTGTAGAAGGCTGTATTGACACCTGCCGGGAGGTATACCCAGTCTTGGTCGACACCGGAGAGACGGTATGCATAGCGTATCTGAGAGGTGTTCTCGTAGTTCAGCGACGAGAAATGAATCTCGAGGTTTTGCTCGTCAGGCCGAATGGTCACCTTCTGTAGAGACTCACCCTTGCGGTCGGAATTGAAGAAAAGACTGGTGCCCATCACCTTCACGTCGGTAATCAAGGGGACGACGTGATGCAACAGATTCTCCATGTCTTGTGTAGGTTTTAGCGACACGAATCCTGGAATGCCTCCTATAAATAGCGTACCTTCGACATCCTGATAGTAAGAATGGGGCAGGAATAAGGCAAAATGGATGTTCTCGGTGCTAGCGTTGAACGTGCGGAAGGCTCCGCTGCGGGGATTGAATTCCTTTAGTTCCTGACTGGTCAGAATCCAGATGTGGTCGTAGTGGCCTGCTACTACGTCGTTGATCTTGTTGCCTTTCAAACCGCATGTTTCGCTAAAGTCATGGAAATGGTCGGCCTTCGCGTCATACGACAGAATTTCGCCCTTGTCGGTGGCCATCCAGAGAATGCCGTCGGAAGTGGCTGTGAGGGAGACAAAATCGGTGCGCTGCCCGTGGCGGGTTATGTTGCCGTCAGCACCTATTTGCAACAGCCCGCCATTATCTTGTATACCCCAGATACTGCCGTCGGCCAGTTGCAGCATATGAGTGACATTGCCGCAGCTGGCATTGGCAATCGTCAACTTCTTGCTGGTTGTGTCATAGCGATAGAGTCCTATGTTTGTTGCAATCCATAGATGCCTGCCCCGGTCTTCAAACAGGTAGAAGACGTATCCAGGGTTGCCAGAAACCGAGGAGAGTTCTATCTCTTCGCAAATCGACATCTCCATGTTGTGCTGTGTAAGCCCTACCACCTTTGTAGTGTATTCGCCTGCCACCCACACTTCGTCCTTGTTGGGTGACTTTAATAAAGTGGAAATAACGAGGAAAGGTTCTTCCTTCACCTTCTCGAAATCCGTGAAGATTCGTATCTGCTCTTTTACGGCATCATACAGGCAAAGACCTATGCGCCTTTGGAACATCCAGAACACGTTTTTGTCGTCCTTGCATAGGCGCTCAATGGTGGGTTTCCACTTGATGCGTTCCTCTAAAGTTCCGATGGTGTAAGATCGCACATTTTCCTCACCGAAAGTGATGAAGAAGTTATTGTCGTCTCTCGCTGTTACCCACAGATTGCCCTTCCGGTCCTTGATGATGTCGCATAGGGCTTTATTACGTTGGGGTAAAAAGGCCGAAGTGTCTATTTGCTCCAACGTGCCGTCTGCAGAAATGCGAAATACGAACAGGTCGCTCCATGAAGTGATCCAAAGGTAGTTGAAAGTGTCGTCCTGCACGATGCTCATGGCTGTTCTCGCAGTCAGGCCGCTAACAGTAGTGGGAAGTTTCTGTCCTACGTAGCGTTGGCTTTTATCTTTGTTTGTCGGATCCAAACGTATGATGGAATGCTCCCATGAAGCCAACCAGTAGTATCCGTGTTTCTTATCTTG
>DBXU01000104.1:0-993 GCA_002310075.1 Bacteroidales bacterium UBA1204
TGCATCATCCTGGTGAAGAACCTTGTCCCCAACGACGAGACCATCGAGCAGAGCAATGACGAGGATCTGCCTATTTTGCAGACTTCTCTGCCGACTTATGAAATTGCTGGATTGGTGTATAACCTTTTAAATAGTTAGGAGTGTGGAGTGAGGAGTGAGGAGTTTTTATGGCTCCCACTCCTAACTCCTAACTCCTAACTCCTAACCGCGATGGAACTCCAATCATATAGAGCAGATTTACATATGCACACGGTGCTCTCGCCGTGCGGCGACCTCTATATGAGTCCCTCAGCCATCGTCGAGCAGGCGAAGAAACTCCACCTCGACATCATCGCCATCTGCGACCATAACACGACGCGACAGGTGAAGGTGACGCAGAAGATTGGGCGCGAGAACGGCATCTTCGTCATCGGCGGCGTCGAAATCACCACACAGGAAGAAGCCCATGCCCTCGCCTANNGACGAGCAACTGGACAAGTTCCAGGAGTTTCTCGACGCACATCTCCCCCACATCCCCTTGGATGAAGAGAAGTTCGGCTATCAACTCATCGTTGACGAGAACGAGGAAGTGGTTGGCGAAGAGGAATGGCTGCTCTGGAGCGCACTGGATGCCGATTTGGACCAACTCTATGATGTGGTGCATGAAATAGGCGGATTGTTTGTCCCTGCGCACGTCAATAAGCCAGCGAGCAGTTTGGTGAGCCAGCTTGGCTTCGTGCCGCCCGATATCAAGGCCGATGCCTTGGAGATCTCGAAGCACGTCACCAAGCCCGATTTCCTGAAGAAATATGCCTACTTGAAGAAGTTCAACTTTACCAAGAGCAGCGACGCCCACTTCCTGCATATCATCGGCGAGGTGCATTGCGTGCTCCACATGTACGATAAGACCTTCGACGAGTTCCGCAAGACGCTTCACGGCGAGGACGGACGCTATATCGACACTGAACCCAAAGAAAAACTACAACTTTTATTCGGATGAAAGAACTATCAATG
>DBXU01000104.1:1025-1207 GCA_002310075.1 Bacteroidales bacterium UBA1204
CTCGTCGAGCTGACCATCCGTGACAGTTTGAAAGACAACATATACGCTTTTACCATCAAGGACAACGGCAAGGGTATGACGCCCGAGTTTTTGGCCAAGGTGACCGACCCGTGGACCACCTCGCGCACTACGCGTAAAGTCGGTCTCGGCCTGCCACTTATCAAGATGAACACCGAGAACGC
>DBXU01000104.1:1213-1407 GCA_002310075.1 Bacteroidales bacterium UBA1204
GGCGGCATGAATATCGAAAGCGAGGTCGGCAAAGGCACCGTGCTTAACTTTTGGTTCCAGCACGACCATTTGGACCGTCCTCCCATGGGCGACTTGGCCGGCTCGTTGGTGATGCTCTTTGCTGCCCACGAAGACATTCATTTCATCTACAAGCACATTACAGACGATGGCGAGTTCGTCTTCGACACCGACGA
>DBXU01000104.1:1516-8466 GCA_002310075.1 Bacteroidales bacterium UBA1204
ATTTCAGAACTTTTGAACGCCAAGGTACGTTGCGGTGAAGACCGTTTGGACGAAGAACACGAAACCGCCTTCGCCTCCGACCTGATGAGTGACGTGCTTACGCTTGGCGACTACAACCCTGTCATCCTGACGGGTCTCAGCAACATGCAGACCATCCGCACCTGCGAGATGGGCAACCTCGACATCATCGTCCTGGTGAGGAAGAAAAAAGCCTCCGAGGAGATGATTGAAGAGGCCGAGGACGAAGGCATGGTGGTCATGGAATGCGACTACTCCATGTTCAAGGCCTGCGGCCTGCTCTTCAAGGCGGGTATGCTACCCATTTTCTGATGTCAAACTAAAACGCTACGCCATGCACTTAGAATACCAAGTANNCAAGTATATGAAGCGGACTTCGTCAACGCTGGAGCCGCATCGAGCGCCATCAAGAAGACCTTGAAGCAGCTCAACGTCAGCCCACAAATTGTGAAACGTGTGGTAGTCGCCTTATACGAGGCCGAGGTCAACGCCATTGCGCATGCCTATGGCGGCACTATCTATGCCGACATCGAACCCGATAAGATTATCTTGAAGGTCGTCGACACGGGTCCTGGTATCCCCGACATCGATTGGGCTATGCAAGAAGGCAACTCAACGGCCTCACCTGAGGTGCGAAACATGGGCTTTGGCGCCGGCATGGGTCTTCCTAACATCCAGAAGAATGTCGACAAGCTCAATGTAACCTCTACCGTGGGCGTTGGGACGACGGTTGAGATGGAAGTCAATTTTGTGTAATTAAAAAGTATTAGCCATGGAGAAGACACCTTTTTTCCACGCTCTTAAAATCGATGAGGACACCTGCATCGGCTGTTCGCATTGCATGAAAATATGCCCTACGGAAGCATTACGCGTCCGAGATGGGAAGGCCGTGCTCATTCCCGACCGCTGCATCGACTGCGGCAACTGCTTCAAAGTCTGCCCCACTCGCTCCATTTACATCGACCAGGACGACTTCGAGGACATCTTTAACTTCCCTATCCGCGTGGCATTGGTGCCTGCTGTCTTCATGGGCCAATTCCCCAACGACATCACCGTATCGCGCATCTATGGCATCCTTAAAGAAATTGGATTTACGCATGTTTTGGAAACCGAGTCGTCCATACCCATCTATACGGCTGCCAAAAACAAATACGCTGCAGAGAACCCTGATATCAGGCCGCTCATTTCGACCTTCTGTCCCGCCATCGTTCGCCTTATTCAGGTGAAGTTTCCTGGCCTGACGGAAAACCTTATTCCACTGCGAGCCCCGCTCGACATCACGGCCATGTATATCCGCCGTAAGATCAAGGAGGAGATGGATTTGAAAGACGACCAAATCGGCATCTTCTACATTACTCCTTGCGCAGCCAAGATCGCTGCAGTGAAAAATCCCGTGGGGGAAGAGAAATCGCTCGTCGATGGTGTCATCAACATGGATTCCTTATACAATCGTGTCTATAAGGAAATCAAGAAACAAGGCCATGGCTATAAGGAACAAAAACTGCCTGTCTCACAACTCTCCGCCGATGGCGTTCTTACTTCTCTTACCAATGGCGAACGTCGTCTGTCGTCGGCACAACACTCCTATTCTATCGATGAAATCCATAATGTTATTGAATTCCTTGAGAAAGTCGAGAATGAAGAGATTGAACACGTCGACTTCTTGGAGTTGCGTGCCTGTGACCAAAGTTGTCCTGGCGGCATCTTGACATGCGACAACCGCTTCCTTATCTGCGAGCGTGTGTTTGGCCGGGCCCGCAAGATAGCCGACCGTGAACGTAAGGGAGAACAAACCAAGGACCACGAGCTGGAAGAAGAACGCAACTATCTGATGCGTCACATGAAGGTCGGCGAAATCAAGCCAAGGAGCATGCTCGTTTTGGATGACAACATCGCCGTGGCGCTGGAGAAGATGAAAAAGATCGACGAGTACCGTGCCCGATTGCCTCAGACCGACTGCGGCATTTGTGGCGCTCCCACCTGCGACGCCTTGGCTCGCGACATCGTCTGTGAAGATGCCGAACTCACCGATTGTGTCTTTATCCAACGCAACCTTGAGGCTCGAGGCAACATGGACGTGCAGGAGTCGCTGAAGATCATGGAAGTGATTTGGGGCAAGGACAAGATGAACAACTACGTCAAAAACAAATGATGAAAGCCTATTCCATACGCATCTATGGCCGAGTCTTCAACGTAGGATTTCGGCGTTATGCGCATCGTTATGGGTTGCAATGCAGACTTTCTGGTTATGTGGAAAACGACCACTCCGACGGCTGCGTTCATATTGAAGCAGAAGGTGAAGAAAAGGATTTGGATCACTTTACCCTGCTATGTGGAGAAGGCACACCTTATTCCTTTATCACCGATATGAAGATAGAGTCCGTTGAACCGACAGGGAAATATACCGATTTTCAAGAAATACGATAAAGTAAACCATATACAACCATGAACTATCCCGACTTTTCCAAAATCCTGTTTCTCGATATTGAGACCGTTTCCCAAGAAAAAGAATTCGACTTGTTGAGTGAGCAGATGCAAAAGCTATGGGCAAAAAAAGCAGAGCAACTGAAACGTGACGACAACGAGATTAGCCCTGCCGATGTTTACGAGCGTGCCGCCATCTATGCCGAGTTCGGTAAAATAATATGCATCTCAGTGGGATTTTTCAATGGCGATCGTTTCCGCCTGAAATCTTTTTATGGCCATGACGAGAAAACCATTTTGAGCGACTTCGCTGCGATGTTGAACCGAGCCTCGTTTACGACGATGTGCGCCCATAACGGCAAAGAGTTTGACTTCCCTTATATTGCACGACGCATGATGGTCAACGGCATCGTGATTCCTGATATCCTTCAAGTGGCCGGAAAGAAGCCTTGGGAGACCAGCTTTATCGACACCATGGAGCTATGGAAGTTTGGCGATTACAAAAACTACACCTCCTTGGAGTTGCTTTGTGCCATTCTCGACATTCCTACTCCCAAAGACGACATCAACGGAAGCGAAGTCGGCCAGGTGTATTGGAAGGAAAACGACTTGGAACGAATCAAGACTTACTGCCAAAAAGATGTCTTAGCCATCGCCCAACTGATGCGCCGTTACAATTACCTTCCGCTGATCTCTGAGGATTGTGTGGACTACATCCCATAAGGGTCATGCATATTCTTTCAAAATCAACTTATATCAAAGGGCTACAATGCGAGAAGGCGTTGTACATGCAGAAAAAGCACCCTTATCTTCGTGATAAACTGAGCATCGAGCAAAGGGCCAAATTCCAGAGAGGCACCGACGTTGGCGTGTTGGCACACGACTATTTTCCCGGAGGTATCGACATGTCGCCCTCTTCACCATCACAGTTTCCCAAGAAAGTGGAAGAAACTATGGCCAATCTCGCCAATCCCGAAGTTCAGGTGATGTATGAGGCCGTATTCCAATTCAACGATACCCTTATCATGCTTGACATGTTGGTGCGTGACGGTGACCGTTGGCTGGCTGTGGAAGTGAAAAGTTCGATGCGGCTTAGCGAAACCTATTTCAACGATGCTGCTTTACAGTTTTATGTGCTGCATGGTTGTCAAGTGCCATTGAGTGATTTTAAGCTGATGTACTTAAATGCTGATTACGTGAGAGATGGGGATATCGACGTAAAGCAATTGTTTAAGATGGAATCGGTGATGGATTACGTCGTTGAAAAAGAGGCTTTCGTGAAGCAAAACGTGGAAAGACTCAAATCGGTGGTGGCACTCCCCCATTCACCCTTGGTCAATATAGGTGTACAATGTCACGAGCCTTATCCTTGCGACTTTCTAGGCCATTGCTGGAAACTGATTCCCAACGACAGCTTCTTGTATACCACTGCACTTGATGACACGACTTTGTTTCAATCCTATTTTGGCGGTGTGAACACCAACGCCAAGATGTTGGAACAAGTGGACCCCACTTCGCTAGAGGCGCGCCAGATCGAAGCATTGCAAAGCAACTCCTATTATATCGATTATAAAACCCTGTTTTCGCTGCTGCCACAGCCTAAGCCCAAGTCTGTCGCTTTCCTGAACCTGTTGCTCTATCGCCCAGCAGTTCCTGAGGTTGACGGTAGCAAGCCTTATCAGGAGATGATCCTTGCATTTGCCTTGCAGGGGCAATATGAGTCCGATGGACATCTGATTTGGAATTGTTACGACGACCATGGCCGTTGGCATGAAGCCATTGATCTTCTTGTCGAAAGGCTATCACATTACGAGACAATAGTCTGTTTCACGCCGCAAAATTTCAGCACCACTTTGTTGCGCCATGAAATCATCCAAAACAAGGAGGTGGGACATAAGGTTTTGAACCTATTTGAGGTCCTTCAAGAGTCGTCGTTTTATCATAGGAGCATCAAACGTGGACTTACCTTACAAAATGTCGCTGAAGCACTTTTTCCCGATGTCAAGCTCTTCGAACACAGTCGTATTCTCATGGAAGCGTTGAGCAATGATCTACTGAGTTATCAACAGGCCGACGAAGACTTAATCGCTGAAAATGAGCTTATTGCAAAAACTTATCAAAAGTTCGCGGTTTAAGTTGAAAACTTCTGTCAAAGGTCGGAAACAAGGACTTTTATAATTGTTATTTTTGCAGTCGAAAAAAGATCAGAACACTAATTATGCCTACAGATACCATACGCCGTCCTTTTGGAGACAACGCAAAACGAGCCGTGTTGACCCCTGAACAAGTCTTTGCCAACCAAGGCCGTATTCCCCCGCAAGCTACTGACCTAGAAGAGGTCGTTCTGGGTGCCTTGATGTTGGAGAAAGAAGCCGTGAATGAGGTCATCGACATCCTGACTCCTGATGCCTTTTACCTTGACAAGCACCAGAAGATCTTCGCTGCCATCAAGGAGTTGTTTGGAAAGTCAGAACCGATCGATATCCTTACAGTTACGAATGAGTTGAAGTCACGGGGCGAATTGGAGATGGTGGGTGGTGCCTACTACATCTCGAAGCTCACCAACCGCGTCGTTTCTGCCGCCAACATCGAATACCATGCCCGTATCATCATGCAGAAACACATTCAGCGTCAGCTGATCTTGATTTCTTCTGACATGATTCACAAGGCATTTGAGGACACCACGGATGTGTTTGACCTGTTGGACGAGGCTGAAAGCAACCTCTTCCAAGTCAGCGAGAATAACTTGCGCCGCAGCTACGACTCGATGCAGGACCTGGTCAGCAAAGCCATCAAAGAGATCCAAAATGCAAAGAACAGCGACGACAAACTTCGTGGCGTTCCTTCAGGATATACCGAGCTTGATCGTATCACCCAAGGTTGGCAAAAGTCAGACCTCATTATTTTGGCCGCACGTCCCAGTATGGGTAAGACCGCCTTTGCCTTGAATCTGGCACGCAATGCCGCTGTCAACTTCAAACGTCCTGTTGCTTTCTTCTCTTTGGAGATGTCATCGGTGCAACTTGTCACCCGTTTGATTTCGACCGAGACCTCGCTCACGGCCGACAAACTTCGTTCGGGCGATTTGGCGGAACACGAATGGCAACAGTTGAACACCAAGGTCACCCCATTGACGGATGCTCCAATATTCATTGACGATACGCCACAGCTTTCTGTCTTCGAATTGCGTGCCAAATGTCGTCGTTTGAAACAGCAACATGACATCCAGATGGTCTTCATCGACTATCTGCAACTCATGACAGCCAAAGGCGACAAAGGATTGAATCGTGAGCAGGAAATCAGCACTATCTCACGTTCACTGAAGAGTTTGGCCAAGGAGCTTGAAATACCCGTCCTCGCCTTGTCACAACTGAGCCGTAGTGTGGAGCAGCGTCCAGGCTCAAAGAAACCCATCCTTTCCGACTTGCGTGAATCGGGTGCCATCGAGCAAGATGCAGACATGGTGATGTTCATCTATCGCCCAGAGTATTACAAGGATGGTGTGGATGCCGAAGACAAGCCTAAGGGCTATTCCATCATTGACATTGCCAAGCACCGTAACGGTAAATTGGGCGAAGTGGAGCTGAAGTTCGTCGGACAATACGCCCGATTCGAGGAGTTCGAGCAAGGCTTTGACAACAGTGGCTTCACCACTATAGGCCCCAACAACCACTTTGACGGACCGTCAAGGGTCATCGGCTCGAAGATGAACAATGATATGGGGATGGAATCGTATCCCAGCATCACATCCGATGATTTCCCACCTTTTTAAGCAATTGAGCCATTATGATGAAGAAAGACAATAATAGAACGCCCCATTCCAAAAGCAATCCGCTGAAATTCAAAGTTACAGAGCCGGCCCAGCTGATGGAATTCCTGATGAAGAAATTCGACGGCATCAGTCGCAATAAGGTCAAACGTATGTTGGCTAACGACACTGTATCCGTCGATGGACAAAAGACTTCACAATACGATTTCGCCCTTGAGCCTGGGATGGTTGTTGAGATCGGGAAACCCAACGCCCGGGAGCGTTTCCGCAGCCCTTGGCTGAACATCGTATACGAAGACAAATACCTTCTTGTCATTGACAAAAAAGAAGGCTTACTTACCAACAGCCCAACGAAAGAGAAAGATACGGCCCAGGGCATACTGAACAATTATTTCATCAGCACACAGCAGCGGTGCAGGGCCCATACCATCCATCGCCTCGACCGCGACACCAGTGGCCTGATGCTTTTTGCAAAGAGCAAGGAAGTTGCCCTTATGTTTGAGGAAGATTGGAAAAATACGGTATACGACCGCAGGTATGTGGCCGTTCTATGTGGTGAAATGGAAAAAGCTGAAGGAAAGGTGGAATCATGGCTGAAAGACAACAAGGCTTTTGTCACCTATTCCAGTCCGACCGACAACGGTGGCAAGTTTGCCCAGACCTATTATCGCACCTTGATGACACATAAAGGCTATTCATTGGTGGAGCTTACCTTGGAGACGGGCCGCAAGAACCAGAT
>DBXU01000077.1:0-1600 GCA_002310075.1 Bacteroidales bacterium UBA1204
ACACTTGGCTATGTCGATAAAAAAATGTATCTTTGCAAACGATATACAGTACTGATTTAAACACTCGCTATGCCCACGATAACAAGAAAGATAGAACTCACTCTTTATACGGAAGGCCTTTCCGATGAACAGCGGAAAGAGCAATGGGGGCTATTGTATCATATCAACGACAACCTGTACAAGGCAGCCAACAACATTTCGTCGAAGTTGTACTTGGACGATCATGTGTCGTCGATGGTGAGGATGAAGCATGCTGATTATCTTTCGTTGCTAAAAGAACTGGCAAGAGCCGAGAAGCAGAAAAATCCCGATGAAGACGCTATTGAGGAACTAAGAAAGAAGTTGGCTGCTGTGGAAAAGGAACTGACCGACCAAGAGCAGGCAATCTGCAAATATGCTACGGAGATGTCCACTCAATCTCTTTCATATAGGTTTGCCACTGAACTTGAAACAAACATATTCGCTAAAATCCTCGATTGCCTAAAGCAAGGCGTTTTTGCCACATTCAATAGTGATGCCAAAGAAGTGAAGCGTGGAGAGCGTGCCATACGTAATTATAAGAAAGGTATGCCCATCCCCTTTGCTTGGAGCGACAGTCTCAGAATCGAAAATGACAACAATGAATTCTATCTGCGTTGGTACAATGGTCTGCGTTTCTTCTTCAATTTCGGCAAGGATAAGAGCAACAACCGCATGATTGTAAAACGTTGCTTGAAAATGGACAAGGATTATGATGGCGAATACAAGTTGTGCAACTCGTCCATACAGATAGTAAAGCGCGAAGGTAAGACCAAGTTGTTTCTGTTGTTGGTGGTTAACATCCCCCAGGAGCATGTGGAATTGAACAAAAACATCGTGGTGGGCGTAGATTTGGGTATAAACGTGCCAGCATACGTCGCTACGAATATCACGCCTGAGCGCAAAGCTATCGGTGACCGTGAACACTTCTTGAATACCCGCATGACCTTCCAGCGCCGCTATAAGTCGTTGCAAAGACTAAAGACCACTGCAGGCGGCAAGGGGCGCACGAAGAAATTAGAACCATTAGAACGTCTGCGCAAGGCTGAACACAACTGGGTACACACACAGAACCACCTATTCAGTCGTGAGGTAGTTAATTTCGCTGTTCAAACCCACTCTGCCACCATCCACATGGAAGACCTATCTGGCTTCGGCAAAGACAATGATGGCAATGCCGATGAACGGAAGGAATTCGTGCTGCGCAACTGGTCGTACTATGAATTGCAAAACATGATAGCCTATAAGGCTGGGAAATACGGCATCAAGGTAGAGAAGATAAGACCAGCCTACACCAGCAAGACCTGTTCATGGTGTGGACAACAAGGATTCCGTCAAGGAGTCACGTTCATCTGCGAGAACCCAGCTTGTAAGAAATGCGGTGAAAAGGAGCATGCCGACTATAATGCCGCAAGAAATATAGCAAACAGTAAAAACATAATAAAGAAAAATGAATAGGATTTATCCTATGGGGCAGTTGGTTGCCCTTAGCCTGAGGCATTTATTGCACTCGGGAAATACCTTTCTCATTGAATAGCAGCATTTTACTAAAAACGTGCTGTGACTCATAGCAAAAAAGAAG
>DBXU01000077.1:1644-5141 GCA_002310075.1 Bacteroidales bacterium UBA1204
ATAGCAAAAAAGAAGGTATATCCAACAACCCCCGATGTATCAATGTAACCGCCGGGCTGTGACTCATAGCAAAAAAGAAGGTGTATCCAACACGGAACATCACTCATTTGTCATACGCAGCTGTGACTCATAGCAAAAAAGAAGGTATATCCAACCCATTACTTCAGCATAGCAATTCTGACACGGCTGTGACTCATAGCAAAAAAGAAGGTATTTCCAACGAAATGCAAGTTTTCGTAGATTCCAACAACGATATGAGACTTTATTACTGGTGGTCCACCATGCCAGCGTCTGTCATAGCCAAATAGGAAGCTACATGTCAATGACTACACTGTATTCTGTTATCATCATGACAGTTGACAGGTGATAGTTAGATTGGCTCATCTACCAAAACAAATGAATTCCGTTCGTTTCAAAGAGCGGGATTTTTTTTGTGTTGAAAAATAGCCCAAGCATTGCGAAATTAATTAAAATACTTAAAAGGCGAATAATAATTCATGTTTTATTGCTAAAAGTTCATGTTTTTTTCGTAAATTTGTAATCGAATCGCACAAAAGCGATTCATTTTTTAATTATGAGATATTTTTTTCTAAACGGTTGTTATAACAACCACCATTATTTAGCGGGTGCGATGAGCAATAGTTGCTTGTCTGAGGCATTCCATCGGCGTATAACCTGTGAAAGATATATGTCCGATCTTCTCGTCTTCTACCTTATGTTTTCATTGTTAACCTTTATTCCTTTATATGATAGCTATGAGACCCATGGAAATTAAAACCAACACGATGACACAAGGAGAAGTATTATCTTCATTTGCACCGATATTCGCTTTTATACAAATATGTGATGATAGGCAAAAAAGAAAAGATGAAATCATGTCTATTAATGATGTAAACATCATGATGCCATTCGTCACTAAAGCTCAAAAAGCAGTGGATAAAATATCCTGTTATGCTTTGAACAATATAAATAGCAAAGAGAAGGGTAAAATAGAGATAATGAATCTGATTAAACATAATTTTGTTATACTTAACAACCAAATATCCTTTGACACATTCAAGGGATATGACTCAAATATCGACATGCTGAACAACAGTATTATAAGTGTATTATATCAGATTAATAATACTTATGATTGTTTATCAACGTTGGAAGAGAGTCTTTACACCCCCATATCTAATGAAGAGAAAAACTCATCAACCGATGAAAAGAAATCAGAGACAACCACAGCCCTTGAACAACGCATCAAGGAATTGGAGTCAGAGATTGAAACATTAAGAAAGGAAAATGAGGAACTAAAAGAAATCAAATCTATGATGGACACACCACTTGACGACATTGAAGCCGATTCAAAAGTGGGATTGACGGTTATATTAAAACTAATGGAAAAAGATGGAGCTAATTTTGAAAAAAGCAAGAACAAGACCACTGCCATGAAAGCCCTGAAGATGATGACAGGTAGGTCTGAATCCGCTTGCAAGCAAATATTTAGTGTTCCTCTCAGTCTTGCTTATCACAAAAGGAAAATAAACGAGATGAATGACTATCTTAATGCGTTAGGTATGGAAACCCAATTATAAGTATATTCTAATCTCGGTCTGTATTTTTCAGGCTCCACTTTGAATTATTTCATAGTGGGGTCTGTATTTTTTTATGCTTGGTCTGAAGGCTCTGAATTAATTAGGGTGGTAAAATAAAAAGCGCGAACTTTGTACTCAGAAAGTTATAACTCAAAATATTATAATATGATACAAAGTAACACAACCGCCCAGCAGGGCAACATTTTTGAGAGTGCAAACCAAGTGACTAACCCCGCAGTTGAAAGCGCACAGCAGGCAGTCTTTGCCATGGTCAAGGGCAACATTGGACAGGCTCATCCTGCCACGGGTGAGCAGATAGCCAAAGAACTGGCCAACCCTCTCTTGCACGATATAGTAAAAGATGTTCGCGCGGAGAGTGACGAGGCTAAGCAGAAGATGCTGAAGGAGAAGCGGAAGTTTGACATCGTCGGTCTCTGTCCTCACTTTTCACAGTTTCACGACGACCATCGTACCCAAGCCGATGCCATTCCCGAGTGTTGCACGTACATGACTTGTGTGGATGTTGACAATCGCGACTATGGGCAGAAAGCCATCGAAGGTGCTCTTCGGTTGAACGAGCAGCCTGGCAAGTGGCGCGACAAGGTGATTTACATCGAGAACTCATTGCGCGGAGGTGGCAAGGTTCACATTTGGCTACGTTGTCCTGTAGGCATGACGGTGGCAGAAACACAAGAGGCATTCTGCAAGGCTTTGGAAATCCCTTGCGATAGTTCGGTACAGCAGAAGCAGTCGTTTATCTTGATGACGGGCGATGTGGTCTATCAGTCTGACCTTTGGCTTCGCCCTCTCACACAAGAGCAGATAGAAGCCCATCGTGAGGCTTTTCGCTTGCGTGGATTGGGTATTGACGGTTGGCCAGCAGAGTCAACCCCAGTCAAGCCTGTAGCGCCATCAGCCAATGAGTCAGTTGTTGCGGTTGGCAATGGCGAAGTGGTGAAGCCCTGCGACAGCACCGATTTCATTTTCGAAGCGTGCATGAAAGAGGCAAACGTGCAACCTGCCGACCTGCTCATAGAGAACGAGCCAGGACGCCACAACTCCATTCGTGCCGTGCTGAGTGTGGGTTTGCCCCAGTTGATGACTAAGGCTGAGTGTCTTGGGCAGATACGCCATCGTTCACCTCAGTATTTTGCAACTGCCGATTGTCAACGTTTGGTGAATGACTTCTATGCCAAGTACACCGACACATCGGCTCGCCTTACCCAGTTTCAGCGACGTGTGTTGGCACAAAGCAGACGATTGGCTGAGAAGAACATGGTAGCTACAACTCAAGAGAACGCTACTCAACAACCCACTTGCGATGAACTGACCCTGAGCGAGATTTATGCCTGTCAGATGCCTCCACGCATGAACCGCCAGAAGATGCCTCGTTTGCTGAAAGTTGTTACCTCACGTACTCCTGACGTCTTTGTTGAAACTGTTTCACAAGCATGTTTCCCGCCGCTCATGGCACATCCCGTAGGACTCTCCTTTCGCCATCCCGACAAACGTTCACGGGAACTGCGCGGAAATTGTGTAACCATAGCCGAGACTGGTGCTGGCAAGAGTTGCAACGACCTNNCCCATCAAGCATATCATGGCAGACGTGGTTGATAGCGATGTTCCTAACCGCAAAAAACAAGCGGAATACAACGAAAAATATAACACACGCAACTCAAATCAGGACAAGCCACGCCGTCCCAAACTGAAAATCCGCAACCTCATGCCAAACCTCACGCAAGCAGCACTGGCTCAGCGCACTCAGGATGCGGAAGGTGCACCACTCTATTGCCGCTTAAATGAGTTGGAACAATTCGACAAAATCGAGAATGCATCGGGTACGAAGAACCAATTCACCAACATGAAGATTAATGACGACGAAGGCAACGACTACGGACAGGAACGTGCTGGCACACA
>DBXU01000114.1:0-548 GCA_002310075.1 Bacteroidales bacterium UBA1204
TTGGGTGTGCCGCCACCGACCATGAAAAGACCAGATTGAGGGCTGTTCATCTTAATTTCGGTGAGCTCGAGGAAGTCAGCCACCGAGTCGATGCTGACATAAGGCTTACCGGCTTTCTTGCGCAACCACTGGTGCTTGCCGATACCAAATCCAGCACTACTATCGCTAAAAGCAGGGCAGAAAATCGGTACGCCACATTCGTAGCAGGTTTGGATAAGGCTCTCTTTCTTCACGCCGTGACCGTTGGCCAACCATTTGCCAACTTCGTATAAGAACTCGCGGCTGCTGTAGGGACGGCACTCCAAGGTGTCGGCCACATCGCAAGTGGCTTGGTCGCAGGCTTGTAATTCTTCTTCGTCGATGAAGGTATCATAGATGCGGTCGATGTAAAGTTCGCGCAGTTTGGTATCGGGGATGACGTTCTCTTTAGTTCCAATATAATGCTTGTATCCAAGGGCTTCGAAGAGGTCCATGTCAATAATGGAAGCTCCAGTGCTAACCACGGCGTCAACCATCTTGTTCTTGACCATCTCCACATACACCTGCAT
>DBXU01000114.1:594-14799 GCA_002310075.1 Bacteroidales bacterium UBA1204
GCGCGGGCGGTGTCGCGCGAGGTGAATGACATCTTACGCATGGCGTTGATGAGCTCGGTTGAGTCGTACTTCTTAATGTCGATATGTTCGACAACATCTTTCAGTAAGTCTTTTTTCTCCATTGTATTTCAGATTTAAGATTAATTATCGAGATTTGAAGATTGCAAAAATAGGAATTTATTTGGATTGCGTCAAAAACTCAACAAAAAAGCGGCAGAATCACTCCCGCCGCTTTTTATGCTTTTATTTCTTTTTTACCACCTTCTTCTTCGGTGCGTTTTTCGGGTCTTCAACAATGGCCAAACATTGTTCGTAGGTCAACGAAGACGGCTCTGTGCCTTTCGGAATCTTATAATTGCTTTTCTTATATGTGATATAAGGACCAAATCGGCCATTCAGTACTTGCATGTCGGGGTCTTGGCTAAAGGACTGTATGATATTGTTCAAGTCCTTTTGTCTTTTTTCGTTGATAATCTCAATCGCACGGTCATATTCCACCAGGGCTGGATTATCGGTCTTGGCCAGACTATAGAACTTATTGTCGTGGCGGATATACGGACCGAAACGACCCACTGCCACTGTGATTTCCTTGCCCTCATACTCTCCAAGGATGCGTGGGAAATCGAACAATTTAAGCACTTCTTCCAAGGTAACGTTTTCGATGCTCATATCTTTCTTCAGGCCTGCAAAACGAGGTTTTTCTTCCGATTCGGTGTCGCCAATTTGGGCCACTGGACCAAAACGACCCACTTTCACATAAACTTTCTTGCCTGTTGCTGGGTCTATACCGAGCATCTTCTCGCCGCTGAACTTGCCTGAGTTTTCTGTGGTGGAAACAATTTGCTGATGGAAGCCTTTGTAGAATTCCTTGATCATGGCATTCCATTCACGTTTGCCTTCAGCTATCTTGTCGAACTCCTTCTCCACATTGGCAGTAAAGTTGTAATCGATGATGCTCTCAAAGTATTGTAGCAAGAATTTGTTCACTAAAATACCGATGTCGGTTGGCAACAGTTTTCCTTTTTCGGCGCCATAGTTTTCTTTGCCAGTTTTTTCACTTATTTTATTGTTTTTCAGCGTGATAATCTTATAAGATTGGGGTTCGCCTTTTACATCACCTTTGGTAACGTATTCTCGTTTTTGGATTGTAGAAATGGTGGGGGCATAAGTAGAGGGGCGACCTATGCCAAGTTCTTCCATCTTCTTAACCAAACTGGCTTCGGTGTAGCGCAGAGGATGGCGCGTGAAACGCTGTTGGGCTTCCATTTTATCCATGTCGAGACCTGTTCCCACTTCAAGGGGCGGCAAGATAACGGCAGCATCTTCAGCACGCTCATCATCGTAGCTTTCCATATATACTTTTAAGAAACCGTCGAAGAGAATGACTTCGCCCGTGGCGACAAACTGCTTATCGTTGGTCGAAATGCCAATGTTCACATTGGTACGTTCCAGTTGGGCATCGGCCATCTGAGAAGCAATGGTACGTTTCCAGATCAGCTCGTATAGTTTACGCTCATCGGCAGTGCCTTTGATGGTATGTTGGTCGAGATAGGTCGGGCGAATAGCTTCGTGGGCTTCCTGTGCACCTTTGGTCTTGGTTTGGTACTGGCGGGTTTTTACATATTCGGCACCGAAGTTTTCCGTAATCTCTTTCTTAGCCATACCGAGGGCAAGTTTCGAAAGGTTGACGGAGTCGGTACGCATATAGGTGATCTTACCAGATTCGTATAACTGTTGGGCAATGCGCATCGTATTGGCGACAGAGAAACCCAATTTCCTGGCAGCTTCTTGTTGCAAGGTGGAGGTTGTAAACGGAGGGGCTGGATAGCGTGTGGCAGGTTTTTTCTCAATAGCTTCAACCTTATAGGTAGCATTCGTGCAAGATTCCACAAACCTGCGGGTTTCTTCCTCCGTATCAAAACGATGCGGAAGCTCTGCAAAGAGGCTGTATTCTTGTCCGTCTTTCATGAATGTGAATTGGGCCGTGACACGATAGGCACTGCTCTGGACAAAGTTTTTGATTTCTTCTTCGCGTTCGACAATAAGACGCACAGCCACCGATTGCACACGACCTGCAGAGAGTGATGGCTTTACCTTTTTCCATAATAGCGGCGAAAGCTCATAACCTACCAATCTGTCAAGTACACGGCGGGCTTGTTGGGCGGCAACGAGACCCATATTAATGTCACGCGGGTTCTCGATAGCATCAAGGATGGCCGTTTTGGTGATTTCGTGGAAAACGATACGTTTGGTGTCTTTCTTTTTTAAGTCAAGAGCTTCGTAAAGATGCCATGAAATGGATTCTCCTTCACGGTCTTCATCGGAAGCCAACCAAATAGTATCGGCTGTTTTCGATAGTTTTTTCAACTCAGCCACAAGATTGCGTTTGTCATCCGAAATCTCATATTCAGGTTCAAAATCCTTTTCAATATTTACACTTAAAGTATTTTTGTTCAGGTCGCGCACATGTCCATAGCTCGACTTCACCGTATACTCTTTGCCTAAAAAACCCTCTATGGTCTTGGCTTTGGCCGGTGACTCCACGATAACTAAATTCTTTGCCATAGTCTCTATTTTACGCTTAAGGGTGCACCTGCAACCCCGGATTTAACTTCGTTGAATGCTTTGCATTTGCGCGTGCAAAATTAGTGGAATAAAATGGCACGAAAGAAACTTTTTTGTAATAATTTTTTTATTTTGCTGATTTACAGCTAAATATTTTGTAATTTTGCAATATGGAACAACTATTGGAATTAGCCAAACATGCCGCCCTCGAAGCTGGCAAAGCCATCATGGAAGTGTATGCTCAACCTTTCGAGGTCTATACCAAAGACGATGATTCACCTGTCACCCAGGCAGACCTCCGCGCTAGCAATATTATCAAAGAGATATTGAAACCAACATGTTTGCCTTTTGTAAGCGAAGAGGACTTACCACCCGATCGCTCACATTTCAAACGTTATTGGCTCGTCGACCCGCTTGATGGCACTGTTGAATTCGTAAACCGAAATGGCGAATTCACGGTGAATATCGCATTGATTGACGACAAACAACCCGTATTAGGTGTGATCTATGCACCTGTTCTTGATAAGATGTGGACCTCAAAAGACCAACAACTCTACACTCTACACTTTAAATTCTCAACTTTCACAGTACTGGTCAGCCGTTCGCACCGTACGCCTGAGGTAGATGACTATATTAATAAGGTATTGCGCCCTGCTCATCCCGATCTTGTCATCGACACCCAAGGCAGCAGCCTAAAATTTGCCCGTCTCGCCGAAGGTACTGCCGATGTGTATGTCTGTTACAGCAAGACCAAGGAATGGGACACTGCCGCCGCCGATGCCATCCTCCGTGCCGCTGGTGGCAAAGTGCTCCGCATCAGTGACGGACAACCCTTGGAATACAGCAAAAAAGAATATCCTAACCCTCCGTTTGTGGCGTGGGCTAGGATATCTTGAAGCGTTTTCTGCCTATTACTTACCCAATTGCCTTTCTATCTCCTCCATCAACTCCGCACCTTCAAGGTTGCGGGCGACAATCATGCCGTCTTTGATCAAGGCATTTTGTGGGATGAAAGCGATGGCATACAAGGCACCAGCGGCATTGTTCCAGCCTTGCAGGTCGGAGACGTGTGTCCATGTCAGGCCGTCTTTTTCGATGGCGGCAAGCCAAGCTTCCTTATTGGTGTCAAATGACACACCCAGGATATCAAAACCTTGGTCATGAAATTTCTGGTAGGCAGCCACCACATTGGGGTTTTCCTTACGGCAGTCGGGACACCATGAAGCCCAAAAATCTATCAACAAAAGCTTGTCTTGAGCAAGTTCACTGAGAATCACTGGATTTCCGTCAGGATCATTCTGAACAAAGTTGATCATGGGTTGACCAGCTTGGACGTTTTCTTGTTTTTCAACATATTCTTCTGCCAGTTTCAGGTTGGAGGTCACAAGGGTGCTGTCGGCATGATGGATATTGTCTATCATCGTGCGCATCTCGCAAGGACCGAAAGCCCACTTATAGCGGTAAAGCACATAATGCGCCACAGGGTCGATGGGGTTTTCCCAAACATAGTCGAAGCAGTGCATTTTCAGGACTTCGTCCTTATCGGCTTGGTCCATGGTGCTGTCGGCCTCCAACTTGGCTTCAAGATCGTTGTAGCTCTTTGTGAAAGCATCAAGACGGGATTGCGATTCAGAACCTTTCACCAAAATGGCATTGGGGTTTTGTGCATCTCCTTCAAGTGTCACGTCAACATTGTCAGTGAAAAACGGGAAAGGACGACGCCAGCCTTTCAGCATGATGCCATACATCTCGTTATCGTCGCAGACGGGCGTGTTGAACACGGCATCCCAATTTTCGATAAGGGCTGAGTCAAGCACTTGTCCGTCTTTTTGCAGATAGACGATCTTGCCGTCAGCATTAGCAAGGTTGACGTTAACTTTAAAGGTTTTCGTCTCAGGTTTGGAAGTGCAAGCCACCATGAGAAAAGCCATGGCAACTATAAATAAGGATTTTGTTTTCATCATTTCAGTAATTCCGCAAGTTTGGCCGCCAAATCTTCACCTCTTAAGCCTTTGGCCACCATGGTGCCGTTTTGGTCGAAAAGGAAGTTGGACGGGATATAGTAAATCATATAGTCTTCGCTGACTTTATTTTCGCTGTCACGCACCTGGGTCCAAGGCAGCTCATCTTCTTCGACAGCCTGTAGCCATGCTGCTTCATCTTGATCGACACTAACGCCAATGACATCGAAGCCAAGTTCATGGAACTGCTCATAAGCCGCCTTCACGACGGGATTCTCATGACGGCATGGGCCACACCATGAAGCCCAGAAATCAACCAAGGTAAGTTTGTTTTGGGCCACCTTTTCGGAAAGTGTGACATCTTCACCTTCATTGGTCTTCAGGGTGAAATCGATGAAGGGTTGTCCGATTTCGAGACGTTCTTGCTTAGCGACGTAGTCGTTAAGATGGTCGCGATAGATGGATTCCGTGGTGAAACCAGCCATCAAGTCTTTCAACTGGTCAATAGGATAATCCTGCTTCACACCATCGAGAATGTAATGCGTGACAAAACTCTCGGGGTGGGCTTTGATATACTCGTCACGGAAGCTATCCTGTTCCTCCATGAGTGCAGTCCCTACTTGGTTGAGCGAGTCCATTTTGACAGAATCGTTATCGGCAAACGCTTGTTGCATGACAGCATACAGGTCACGGATACGATTCTCGAATCCTTTCACTTGATTATTGTAAGCATCCAATTCGGCTTGGGTTTCAGAACCCATAATCTCCACGTCTTGAGGATTGTTAATGTCACCTACAAAAGTGATGTCTTTATTATCGGCAAAAAACGGGATTGAACCACGTTTGCCTTTCACTCTCAAAGCATACAAAATTTGAGGATTGTCGCTAGGGGCCTTCAACACGGCTGCCTCATCGACAATGACGGCTGAGTCGATCGTAACAGGTACGTTATCGACATATTTCTGCAAATAAACAACATTGTCGTTACCATTGGCAAGACTGACATTTACTTTAAAGTCTTTTTTTTGCTGACATGCACTCAATCCAAGTGCCAATACGAATAGGAAGAGGATCGACTTTTTCATCTTATGAAGTATTATTGTTACTAGATTAGTTTTCATTATGTGTTTCTTTCCACATCTGACTGAAAGATTTGGGCGCAAACTCGGGCATACATGTTCTTTTACCCCAATTGTTCCCCAGCAAGCGTTTCAATTCCATTTTTTTGAAGAATATTGGACTGTCAAGCCTTTTCCTTGACCGACAATGCCATATCATCGTCTTAAACAACAAATCTATTTTCGCACTACCCGTTTGTTCTGTGGCCTTTAGATTTCTATTCTCTATCATCAAATCGTCCAACGGAATCTTAACAGGACAGCTGTCGGTACATTTACCACAAAGTGCACATAAAGTGACCAAGTAGTTGTATTCTTTCATCCCTTTCATCAAAGGTGTCATGATGACACCCAATGGTCCAACATGAGGTGTTTGATAGGTATAACCTCCAATATTGTTATAGATTGGACAAACATTGACACAAGCACCACAATGGATGCACGACATGATCTTGCGCTGTTTTTCATGTACAAGTATCTCCGAACGGTCGTTGTTAAGCAAGATGACATACATCTGTTCTGGTCCCTTTTTGTTTTTCGAAGGACCGAAAGTGATGGTATTGTAAGCTGCCATGCTTTGTCCTGTAGCATGTGACGACAACAAAGGCAGCAATATGCTTAGATCATCGATATTGGGAATCACTTTTCCGATACCGGCAACAACGATATGTATTTTTGCCTTGGATGAAGCTTTCAGAATATTGCCTTCGTTTTCTGTCAACACCACACCACCTTCATCGGAAAGCAAGAAATTGGCACCTGTCAAACAAATGCCTGCATTTTTCATATCCATTGAACTCTTGTATCGAATGAAGTTGACCATTTGCTTCGTGCTGCTGCCTTCTTTTAACTTAAAGGTTTTGGTCAACACCTCGTTGATCTCCTCTTTTGAAAGATGAATCATGGGAGAAAGCGGATGATAAGGTCTCATCTCTGCCGATTGAAGAATAAAACGAGCCACGCTTGTTTCCAGCAAATCAATATTCTTACTCTTCAGGAAATCATTGATTTCGATCTCATCGAGAACATTGGAATGGGAACGGGAGATGGTTTTGATACCTGTTTTTTGGATGATCTCATAAATCAAGTCTTGAGCGTCTTCTGTATTACGGGCCCACAATACTTTTCCTCCATTTTCATTGAAATGGGTTTCAAAGTCAACGAGCAGTTTTTCAAGATTCATCACCGACTTGTTACGCAAAATATAGGCCCGCTGCTTTTCCAGGTCCATATTCCTATAGTTCTCTTTCCCTTTTTCAAAACTGGTTTCAAAACAACTCGTATTATAGTTGATTTTTTGCCAGTGTTCCTCATTAAAGGAAATCTCACAAGCTTGATTGAATGTCTGCTGGTCAATCATGATTATTATCGATGGGTTCAATTTTACGTATTCTTCTTTCGTGTCTTCCTCCCTCAAATTCCGTATTTAGGAACACCTGTACCATCTCCCAAGCCAATTCATTGCTTATGAAACGTCCTGGCAAAGAGAGTATGTTGGCATCATTGTGCTGACGGGCAAGCTTCGCCAATTCAGTGTTCCAACATAATGCTGCCCTGACATTATGGTGATGGTTGGCTGTCATCTGTGCACCATTTCCACTACCACAAAGAATAATTCCCAATGGATAATCACCATGCTCTATGGCACTGGCTAGGGGATGTATCATATCTGGGTAATCGACACTATCAGAGGTATAGGTTCCGAAATCTTTCACTTTATACCCTGCTTCTTTCAGTTTTTCAACCAAATACTCTTTCATTTCGAACCCACCATGATCACATGCTATAGGAATTATTTTTTTCATTTTACACACTGTTGATAATTATTTCGCAAAGGTACATTTTTTCATTGTTCATTATAAGATATACACTTACAAATGAAGACATTAAAAGCTGTCTATTAAGAGTATAATTTTTTATAACTATTTATAATTCAAATATTTAAAAAGTTATCAACAGATTTTTTGTTGATAACTTTTTTGGCCGTGTGTATATTTTTTTTGACCTGTTCATAAAATCAAAAAACGAAAAAATAATACACGGTTTGAGAATGAAAATGAACATGTTTTTTGAAAAACAAGTATGATTTTATCCACTTTTTCAGAATTCAACGGATATGTGAAAATGGGGTAATTTTTCTGAATGATAAACTTTTATCTATTTATGGAAGTCCTTATTTTAAAAATGACAAAAAAAAAGCAAGATTTTTATTGAAAAGTTATCAACGAATGAACAGGGGTTATTAATAACGCTGTAAAAAATTAATTTTTAAAATTTAAACAATAGACAACTAGTAACCGGGCAAAAAACAGCATCTATTTTTGTTCCCTGCTTTCACAAAAATGACTATTTTTGACGAATCAAAATTGATGGTGAATCTGGTACTTTTTTTTGATTGTATCATGCTTGTTTACTTTGTTTAAAGTATTGTTAATGAATAAAATAATAAAAATAGTATGCTTTGTATTACTCTTTGTGATGGGTGAGTTTTCGTTTGCCCAGACAACATTTCAACGCTATACATATCCCAATGGTCAGACTTCAAGTGAGGGTTATCTGCGTGATGGAAAACCTGATGGTTATTGGAAGACGTATTATGAATCGGGTCAGCTCAAGTCTTTTGGAAAAAGAACGAATTACCTACTCGATAGTACTTGGATTTTCTTTAATGAAGTTGGTGATACAAGTTTGATCATCAATTATAAGAAGGATTTGAAAGATGGTCCTCGTTTTACGTATGGTAAAGACGGCATCATGATGGAACCTTATATTAAAGACGTTAGACAAGGCGAAGGAAAGAGATTCGATAGAAAGCATCGTTTGCTTCAAACGATTCGTTTCAAAGATGGCTTTGAAGAAGGGGTTTCACCTGTTTTTGATACAACTGGTCAATTAAGGGAAATCATCAATTATAGAAGAGGTTTTATCATGACTCGTGAAGTTTTGAACCGTTATGATCGTGAGGGAAAAAAACATGGTTATTGGAAGACTTTTTACGATGATTGGACTGTTCGAACGGAATGTTATTACCGTCATGGATTGCGTGATGGTTTCTATAAAGAGTATGACGAGAAAGGTAACCTAAAGATAATAAAGATGTTTGTCAATGACGTAGAACAAGTGCTTCAAAGTGATTTAAAACCTTTGGTTTTGCAACATGAATACTATCCCAATGGAAAGGTTAAGAGAGAAGCTTCGTTCCGTGATGGTAAGCGTGAAGGTATTTGGCGTGAGTTTGATGAAAAAGGGAATGTAATCAAGTCGCAGACATATAAGAAAGGCTCTTTGGTGGGTGAAGGCATTGTTGACACGGATGGAAAACGTCGTGGCGAGTATAAAGAGTTTTATTCTGACAGTACGCTTCGTGCTGAAGGGATTTTCGTTGATGGTGAACGTTCTGGAGAATGGAAATTCTATTATCCAAACGGTCAATTACAAGAAATAGGTAGTTATGATAAGGGACAACCGAATGGTCCTTGGGTTTGGTATTATGACAATGGACAAAAACAAATCGAAGAACAGTTTTACAAGGGACAGCCGAATGGTCCTTATAAAGAATATGATTCTAAAGGTATTATCATTGTGACAGGCACTTATTTCGATGGCATGAAAAACGGAAAGTGGGTGGAACAAATAGGTGATATGCGCACGCAAGGTGAATATAGGAATGACAAACAGGTGGGTGAGTGGGTGTCGTATTATGACAATGAAAAAATGGCATTTCGCGGTACTTTCAATGCTGGTTACCCTGATGGACAGCATTACTATTATTATGAAAACGGAAGACTACGCGAGATTCAAAGCTATGCTGTTGGTGTACCTCATGGCGATTGGAAGAAATATTGGGATACAGGTGAATTGTATTTTACCATAACCTATAATCAAGGTAAAGAAGTAAAGTATGATGGTGAACCCATCGAAGAAAGTGATATTATCAAAGAATGAATAGGATACCTTTTTTAAGTGAAGGCTCGAAAGTAGCAATTGTTGCTCCGGCGCGAAAGGTGACGCCGAACCAAATGCAGTTTGCTCTTAATTGGTTGAAAGAAAAAGGTTTCAATGCTGTTTATGATGATAGTCTTTATTCATTTGACCATATTTTTGCTGGTGATGATGATTTTAGGGCTGCTGCAGTCCAACGATATTTGGATGACAATGATATCGATGCCATTTGGTTTGCCCGTGCAGGGTATGGTTGTATCCGAATCATCGATAAATTGGACTTTTCCCGTTTTTTAGAACGCCCAAAATGGATTGTTGGTTTCAGTGATGCGACCATATTTCATGGGAAGTTAAACCGTTTGGATTGTCCAAGCCTTCATGCTTCTATGCCGTTTTTCCTTGAAAACAAAACCACAGAGGCTTTACAATCGCTTTATGACGCTTTAACAGGTAAAGCTTTGCAGTATACTATTGATGTGCATCCACTTAATCGTTTTGGTGATATGGAAGGTGAAATAGTTGGTGGTAATTTGTCGGTTCTTTATGGTATGATAGGATCCAATAGTTTTCCTGAAACGGATGGGAAGATTCTGTTTATTGAAGAAGTTGACGAATACATATATCATATCGATCGTATGATGCATGCCTTACAACGCGCTGGAAAATTGGCACATTTGAAAGGTCTTGTCGTAGGTGGCCTGACCCAAATACACGATAATTCAGATCCTTTTGGAAAGAGCGTGGAAGAAGTGATAGTAGAGGCGGTGGAAGACTATGATTATCCTGTTTGCTTCGGCTTCCCTGTTGGTCATTTTTCAGACAACAGGGCTTTTATTCTAGGTTTGAAATCAAGAATTGAAGTTGGTTCCGACAGAACGGTTTTCTTTAGCGATACTATCTATTGACTTTAGGATATTTTTAAGCAATTCTGGTTTGGTCAGGTTTAGCCAGTCGCAGAAAGTGATACCCATGTATTTGGCGGTCTTTTTCCAAACCCCTTTATGGTCCTTCTTCAACGAGAAGATATAGGAATTACTGGTTCCAAGCAATACCTCTTTCAAAGCACATACTTTATATACGATTTCATTAAAGAGACTCTCGCTGGTCACACCTGTCTTGCATTCAATCACAAATAGTTTGTTGGCCTTCATGAAGCAAACATCCAACTCATTGTTGTGCTTGATGACACCATTGGAGATATGCACGCCCATGGCAATGTCATCAGGTTTCAAAACCTCTTTGATGAGCGCATACACATATTCCTCAAACCATCCTCCCGTCAAGTATTCCATCTCGGCACTTTGCAGCACTCCCTTTTGTTCGGAAACAAATCCGATATAATCCAAGAATTTGGTCAAGTTTGGAATGGCTGTCATGGATTCTTTGGTGGGTTTTTCAGCTTCCGAAATATTAAGGTAATTCCAATTGCGGTATCTTTCTCTTAATACTTGCATCGCCTTGAAATCGTTTGTACCAAGCAGGTTTTGTGAAAACATAGTGAAAAGATGCTGTGAGAAAGAGGTTTCTTTCACTTGTTTTCGTGGTGTGTCCACGTCGCTTTCGAGGCCATAAAGGCTGAAGTATTCTTTTAGAGTCATACGGTGTTTGATAGGAAACACCTCATCGTCGTCATCATAGATGCTGTTGTCGAAGATGGTCTTTACAATCTGGTTTTCACGGGTTTGTGTGTAGAAAAACAAGGTGTTGAACTCTTCAAATACATGTTGTACAGAAAGGGTCATGTATCGACTACCACCGGCAAGATTGAGATAGTATTGCGTGTCAGTATTCAACTTATCTTTGATGGCACGACAAATGTGTTCGTACAGCATATTGTCTTGAAATCTTTTGACAATAATGCTTTTCACGAACGCTTCTTCGACTTCCAAAAGCTGGGCCAAACGCTGTATACAATCGGCTTCCTCTTCGGTAGAAATAAACAAAAGAACATCTCCGTTTTCATAGTATTCCTTGGTGAAAAGATAAGCTGGCAACGGATTGCTTTTGTCTATGATATTGACGATAGTTTTGGACATAGCATGATGTTTTTGGCACAAAAATAAGAAAGAATGCTCTTATTCCACGATTACCTTCCGTGTGGCATCGCCTAATCTCACGATATAAAGACCTCGCGGCAATGCTATGCTTTCCTTGCCTTCAATTTCCTTGGCGAATACTATTTGTCCAAGGGTGTTTGTGACGGTTACTTTGCCTTTGCCTTCCACCATGAAATGGCCTTGTGCGGGGTTGGGCGACACTTCGAGTAAAGCAGTATGTGACTCCTCAACGGCGTCATAGCCAACAAAAGGTATGAAAGTCACCAAACCCAGGTCCGGGTTGTCGTTTTGATGGAAGATGTGGTCTTCCACCTCTTGTTCGCTTGTGGTGCCCCAATCGTTGCCGACAGCCATGATGTCAAAAGAGGAGTTGTTGTATAAGTCATACATCTGTCCATTGTTGTAGTTATTGTGGATTTCATTGTGCCCCCAGTCGTCTTCGGTACCAAGATTGATGTCAGCGGCATTGATGACAGTTATCCCCCATAGGTTCCCTGTGATAACATTGTTTCGTAACACCGCCTTGTTGTTTTCATCCACACCATAGATACTGATGCCGCTTCCGCCGTTCATGGGATTGTCCTCATAGTAGTTGTCGATGAATTGGTTCCCTTCAATGACGGATGAAATAGTCAAGCCTTGTTGGTTGTAGCCATAGCGACCTTTTGTGACATGGTTGTCTTTTAACAATACTTTGGTGGAGCCGGTACCCATGAGGTCGGCGACGGAAATGCCACCCACACGATGTGTTCCAAAAGCACCATCAATCTCGTTTCCAACAATGTAAATGGTGTCTTCAGCACCAGGCCCAAGGTTGATTTGTGGGCTATTGAGGTCATCCGTGACGTTTTCCTCGATATGGTTGTTCAGGATGCGTGGCGAGCCATGTCCGTTGGCGGGCGAGCTGATGGCAGCGCCCTTGTTTAGCAGGAAATAGCAGTCTTCAACCAGCGGGTTGCAGTTCATGAAATCAATGACAGCATTGGCGTAATCCCTTGTGAAATAAAGGAATTTAGTGTCGATGAATGACACTTCAGACTCGATGATCTTAATGCCGGCACCATCGCTGAAGTACATTTTTTTCACCTCGCAGCCAGTGGCATTTTCAAATCGCATGCTGAATGAGGGGTCGCCCATGATGGAAACGCGATTGGCGTTATCGCAAACCATGGAACCTTGGATGGTTATTAATGCGTTTTCAACGAAGATTTTCTGGAAACCATTGTCGATTTTTAAGATGTCGTTGGTCGAGATGGTTAGGTCGGCATGAATTCGGTAATTACCCGATTCAAAAGAGACCACGTCGGTAGTCGCTGCCAAATCGCTCATGGTGTAGGTGGTGCCGTTGCCAGGGCTCACCCATTGTGCGTTCAGCATCGACCATAGGCCGATGCTGAACGATATCAATAATACTATTTTTCTCATGATGTTTACTTCTTAATCGCAGCAATGCCAGGCAGTTCCTTGCCTTCGATGGCTTCGAGTAGGGCGCCGCCGCCAGTTGAGACGTAGCTCACGCGGTCGGCCAAGCCGAACTTGTTGATGCAGCTCACGCTGTCGCCACCGCCGATGAGCGAATAGGCGCCATTCTTTTCTGTGGCTTCAACGATGGCTTCGGCCAAGGCTTTGGAACCTTCGGCAAACTTGTCGAACTCAAACACGCCGCAGGGACCGTTCCACAAGATGGTCTTCGACTGCTTGATAATGCCGGCGTAGAACTTGCGGCTTTCGGGACCGCAGTCCATGCCTTCCCAACCATCGGGCACGTTCATCGGGTCGACGACCATGGTGTTGGCGTCGTTCGAGAATTTGTCGCCTACCACCACGTCGAACGAAAGGTAGAGGTTGACGCCTTTTTGCTTGGCTTTTTCGATGATCTCCAAGGCGAGGTCGAGCTTGTCCTCTTCGCAGATGGAGTTGCCAATCTTACCACCCAATGCTTTCTTGAAAGTGTAGGTCATGCCACCGCAGAGGATGAGGTTGTCGACCTTAGTAAGCAGGTTTTCGATGATTTCAATCTTGGTGGAGACCTTCGAGCCACCCATGATGGCGGTGAAGGGGCGTTGGATGTCTTCCATCACCTTGTTGACGGCAGCCACTTCCTTGCCCATCAGGTANNATCTTGTGGTCGGCATCGAAGTAGTCGGCGATGAGAGCCGTGGAAGCATGGGCACGGTGGGCGGTGCCAAAGGCGTCGTTGATGTAGTATTCGCCATAGCTGGCCAAGGTCTTGGTGAACTCCTTCTGTGAGGTTTTGATGGCTTTCTTGGCCTCGTCGTAACCTTCTTCGCCTTTCTCGATGCCACGCGGCTTGCCTTCTTCCTCGGCATAGAAACGGAGGTTTTCGAGTACGAGCACTTCGCCAGGTTTCAAGGCAGCCACTTGATCGGCGGCTTTCATGCAGTCGTCAGCGAATTGCACAGGACGACCTAGTAATTCCTCCAGATGCTTGATAATTGGTTTGATGGAGAACTTCGGGTCGGGGTTTTTCTTCGGACGGCCAAGGTGCGACATCAGCACAACCATGCCTTTGTCGTTCAAGACCTTGTTGATGGTTGGCAG
>DBXU01000114.1:14864-20885 GCA_002310075.1 Bacteroidales bacterium UBA1204
TGATTTGATCGATGTTTACCATGGTATTAATTTTTTATGATGTGATAATTACTTCTTTTTTGGTTTTTTATAGAAATGCTTTTTCTTCTTCTTGGCTGTCGAAACTTGCTCCTTTTTCGATACGATCATATTGATGGCTTTAGGCAAAATCTCGAAATCGAAAGGAGAGTTGTTGAGGTTTTCGCCTTCCGTTTCCACCATCAACGAATGGGGTGGGATTGAAACAATGCGAATCTTCTTGCCGCGGAAGGTTTGCACCTCCTTGATTTTGTGGATGAAAGAGCCATCGTAGATATTCTTCACGTTGGCGGCGAATTTGAAGATGGACACTTTTCGGATGACGGTGACGTCGAGCAGACCGTCGTCGGGGATTGCGTTGGGCATCATCATCATGCCGCCTCCGTTATAACGGCAGTTACCCACAGAAAGGCTCAAGATGTTGTCATCGAAGACCATTTCGTCATCCATTGTGACTTGGGCATGGGTAATCTTGTATTTAAACAGGCATTTCACTACGCTGATGAGATAACGAATGGTGCCGCCCTTGCCTTGTCGTTTCATTAGGTTAGTGGAGCTGCATACCATCTCATCAAGACCCGTTCCAGCGGCATTGAGGAAATAACGTATCTTAGGATCACCATCGTTATAGTAAGTCAATTTACCGATGTCGTGCACGAAGACATTCCCTGTTTTGATGATCTCAATCACATCATCATATTCCAAGGGGATGTTGAAAGTGCGTCGCCAGTCGTTGCCGGTGCCGATGGGGATGGTGGCCATGGTGATGTCGTTGGTAGGTACCACATCCTGTGTGAAGATGCCGTTGATGACTTCGTTGTTGGTGCCATCGCCGCCAACGGAAATGAATTTACGATAGCCTTTTTCAACTATGGCGTTGCGGACTATCTCTATGGCATGTCGCGGGTATTCGGTCAGGATATCGTCAAAGTCGATACCTGCGTCAACGAGTTTTTGTCTTATAACAGGCCAGTCTTTTCCTGATTTTCCGACAGAGGCCATCGGATTGACTACAACCAGCCATTTGTAGTTGTCTCCCATAAACGGTTCTTACTTAGTAGTAAATAATGTTTAAGTCCAGTCTCTTCTGCTGCAACGATTCCACGGTTCTGTTTTTCACCTTCGTGTTGTATATCTTGAGTTGTTTCAAACTGACGATATTTTCGATAGGTGACAAACTTTTCACATTCGTGTTGTTGATAAACAGGTTCTCCAAGTGCATCAGGTTGGAAAGGGGTTTCAACGATCTCACAGGTGTGCCTCCAGCATTGAGTGTGACGAGGTTATTCATCTTTGACAGAGGAGCCAAATCATAGATTTGAGTGTTTTCGATGTTGAGCAATTCAAGCATCGTGTTCATTTCTATGGGCTCGAGGCTTATGATGGGGTTGTTTTGAACGTTGAGTTCCTTGAGGTATTCTTTATTGGCCAACGGAGTCAGGTCGCGTATGCTTTGGTTGTTGACAGTGAGCCGTTCGAGCCAGATAAAGTCGGTCAGCGGCTGCAAGGTTTGAATCTGGAATTCAGGGTCAACCCTGATTTCTTGCAAGTCTATCACATGTTGCAGCTCAAGATCAGAGGGTACATAATCCTTGAAATTGACATGTTCCCTGAAGATGGATTTCCATGTCTCGTCAAGCAAAGTCCACCAACCTCTCAACAAGCTTGTCTGGTAGACAACGGTGACCTGCCTTTGGTGCTCTTTCAAAGCCACCACCTTTTGTCGCGTTATTGATGTGCTGTCGGCCAGGATCACCTCGATGTTGTTGTCGGTAATCAAAGGCGTCAAGTTGTTGACAGGTGTGTTTTCGATGTTCAGGAATCTCAAGCTGTTCATGTCATGCAAGGGCGAGAGATCGCTGATGAAGGTATTGTTCAGGTTGAGCGATTCAAGATAAGCGAGACCTTCCAAGGCTTCCAAGCTGGTGATTTCGGTGTTGGCTAGGTTGAGCGACTTGAGGTTGGTGAGACGACTCACGGGAAGCAGGTTTTGCATATAGGGATTGCCCGAAAGGTCGAGTTCGGGCATGTTGATGATCTGATGCAGCTGTTCCGTGGTGGGTTGTGCATCGATTTTGATTTGTTTCGAAAACACGGCCTTCCAAAAGATAGGCAGGCTGTTCCACCATTGGAACAAGGCTTCGGTGTCGTAGATAACCAAAGTGCGTGGGTTTTCGTTGGTAAAAGCACTAGCCAAAGTGTTGTCGATGCCTGAATGGTCGCAATAGATCTTGTTAAGCTTGGTGAGGCCGTTCAGTGGCGACAAGTCGCGAACGTTGGTGTTGCTGCAATACAAGGCATTGAGATTCTCCAACTCCGAAAGAGCGTTCAGATGGGCAACAGGAGTGTCCGAAATGTTGACGTTCTGCAACTCCTTCAAATTGCTCAAGGGCGACAGGTCGCGAATGGTGGTTTGGCTGAGGTCTATGCTTTTCAGGTGGGTAATGTCTTGAAGCGGTGCGATGGTTGAGATGCGGCATCCGCTGAGGTTGAGCGAATTGAGGTTGGGGCAGTGCTTCAAGTCAATGATGTTGTGTACGTTAGTATTGGCTATGTTGAGTTTCGAGAGGTTGCTGAGCGCTGCTAGCACCGACAAGTTTTCAACATTGGTGTTGGCCACCTCCAGTTCTTCAAGGGTAACGGCATACTTCAAGGGCGTCAGGTCTTCGATGAGCGTGGAATTGGCTTTGAGGGTTTTCAGCTTATTGGCGCCACGCAAAGCCGAGATATCGTCAATGGAAGTGCCTGAGATGTCGAGGAACGTAAGGTCCGACAACATGTCGACAGGCTCCAAGTTGATGATTTCGGGCAGGTTCGACATGTCGAGGCTCTGTCTTTGGGCGATGAGCTTCAGCTTTTTGTCGAGGTCGGCTTGGTCTTCAGGGACGTAGCCGTCGGGGATGATGTCTTTGCCGAGACGCGTCTTCCAGTTGCCCGACAAAGCGTTCCACCAGTTGCGCAAGGCTTCTTCTTGGTTGATTTTGGTGGTATAGATGCTGGCAATCTTCAGGCTGCTCTTTTGGCGGTCGAGGTTGATTTCGACGAAACGGTTTTTGATATTGTCGACTTTTTCGTCGTTGATGGTTTGTGCCACCAGATGACGTGACAGGGAGGCTTTGAAATAGACGGTGCCATCGTCGCGGGTGCTGTTGGCGATGCTTTGTATGTCGAAGTCGAAATGGGCTTTCTTGAAGAAGAAGTCGATATCTTTCAGGTAGGCTTGCACGTCCTTGTTGATGGGCATATTGCGGTTGTTGTCAAGGTCGTCTTCCACTTGCACCTTATCGTCGATGAAGATTTTGCTCCAGCTTTCGGAGAACACGATGCCTTTTTCCTGTGCCGTGGTGGTGGTGTCGCCGATGAAGTTCAACGTTTCTTCAAGGTATTTGAGCAGGGCACGGACTTCCGTGTCGTATCTGGCGACTTCTTCTTTCGACAGTTTTTGGGCTTGGTTATAGGACACCATGCCGAACAACATGACGACGAGTAAAGCTATCTTTTTCATGGTTGATAGAATTGGATGAGGTTTTGTTTTTCCTTTTCAGGCATGTAAACAATGTTCGACATGAGCCAACCGCTGTTGGTTCCTGAGCGGTCGAACCACGAAACTTCGAAATACCAGTCCTTGATTTGGAAGACGTGGAACTTGACGGAGTCGACGTGTTGGAACACCATCTTCCCTTTCTTGATTTCGTAGAAGAACAAAGTCAAATAGTCGGGGCGGAAGGTGTTGGCTGCGTAATATTCGATGACTTCGGGGTGTTGGAAGGCCTTATAGATGTTCATGAAGTCGAGTTCATGGCTCATGGGATGCAGAAAATACTTCTCGCGTTCGGCAATCTCGCCGTTGGGGAACAGCTTGTTGTATTCCGAGTAATAGACGTTGGTAAGCACCCATTTGGAGCCCAGGCCTTCTTTCTCGATGGCCAGGATAAGGATGACCTTGGCTTCTTTGCCGTTGTGTTTGAAGGTGCACGACACTTCGGAATACCAACGGCCACCGAGGAAGGTCATATACGATGAGTCGTCCTTGGTGACGTCTTCGATGAAATAGCGTTGCAGCTCGGTTTGTGAGCCAAACTTCTGTTGGTCGAAGAGGATGGGCAGCGACTTGCGTCGCATGGCGTTGCTGCGATAGTTGGGGTCTTTCGGGTTCAGCCGTTCGCCGAACTGGTCTTCCTCATAATTGAAGCGGCGCATGAACTGACCCATCTGCTTGGTCATGGCATAAAGCTCGGTTTCGTCCATCTTGAAGTCGCCTATGGTTTGGGCGACAGACGAAAGAGCCATGACCAGGCAGAGGGTCAGCAGGCCAATATTACGAAACGCTCTCATCGATTGGTCGTTTCCTTGACGCGCATGTCACCGAGCAGGACATCCCAGAAGCCGATGGTACGGCCGCCGATTTGGGTTTCCTTGCGTTTCACGTATACGGTGATGTCTTTCTTGGTGGTGTCTTTATACACCAGGTTGCCTTCGCGGTCGTAGCCACGGAAGGTTTGGAAGATGGTGATGACACCCACATAGGTGCCGTCGGGCTGGCGTTGCAGGTCGCTGACATATTCGATGTTGTACCATTCGATTTCGACGCGGTCGTAGTTGAGGCGCATCAGGCGTTCGAAGTAACGGCGTACCCTGAAATATTGGATCTGGTTGGAGCTGAGCGAGGAGACGCCGATTTCGGCATCGCTCATAAACAACTCTTCGGCGCGGTCGATGACGCGGTTGGCTTCGCTGAAGGGCGTGTCTTTCGAACCGGCGATCTTGATATATTTGCTCAGGTCTCTCACTTTTTCAAGGGCGAGGCTGTCGATGGCTTGTTTGCGTTCGAAACTCAGTTCATCTTGGGCCATAGCGGTGCCTACGAGGCAGAGCGCAACGACCAATGTGGCAATGATCTTTTTCATTTCTTTATCAATTCAAGTTCGTTAATCTTTCCGTTGGCGTTGTATTTGATTTCGTGAACGCTGTTGCGCGACACTTTTTGGTCCTTCAGGTAGTTGAGGTATTTCTCGATGGTTGTAGGACGGTCGTAGTCGTTGAATCCGGCGCTTTGGCTGATGATGATAAGCACAGGCACGTTGTTCGACTCGAAGAGGTCGAGCGTCTCATTGATGAGGCGGTTGGCTTGTGAGGTGCCGCCAGCCCTAACGATGGCGTTGAAGTTCTTCTCGAGCACGACGTTGGCGGCTTGGGCTTTCTCGCGTTCTTCGGCGGCCAAGCGTTCTTCCTCCGTTTTTTGGGCACGCTCACGGGCCAGTTTTTTCTCCACTTGGAAGAGCAGGTCGTCGACTTCGGCATTCTGGAGGTTCCAGTCTTTGATGACGCGGACGCGCGACTCCTTTTCTTCAAGGGTCCATAGGGTTTCGTCGTCGAGGATGGCATTCAGGTCTTTGACAGCCTGTTCCACCTTCGATCTGTACTCGGCTTCGGCCGCTTCTTTGGCAAGTTTCTTTTTGCTTTTGCAGCCGGTGGTGCCTCCGAGGGTGACGAACACCGCCAAGAGGACCATGATGATGCTTGTGATTCTAGTCTTCATTGTTATTTGGATTTTCTATACAATAACTCCATTTTAAGCTTTAAATTGCAAAAATAAGGGTTTTTTTGATTGGTAGCATGATTTGGGCCGTTTTATTTCTTGGTATTATGGCAAAATAAAGCCCGTTGCGTTTTTCGCAACGGGCTGTGCTCTGTAATAGGAAAAAACTAATTCAACGTTTACTCGTAATGTGGCTCGCCGCCGGTCCAAGTGATTTGCTTGGTGAAGGTGGGCGTGTCGGAGTCTTCGTAATACTCGATGGTAGCGGAGCCATCTTTACTATTGTCGTAGAGGTATACGAGTATCGCGACGAGAACGTTTTGGCGTTGTGCCTCGATGGTGAAGCCATCTGTATTATTGGTGACGACCCAACCATTGTTTTCCACTCCGGGCAACACATCGCCTGTGACCTTTATCTTAAGGCTCTTACCAAGAGGCACAATGGCTGCCAAAACACTGGGTAT
>DBXU01000114.1:20925-26047 GCA_002310075.1 Bacteroidales bacterium UBA1204
GGGCCATCCTCCTGCGCCAAAGGGCTGGCCTGGTCGGGATAAATGAATTCGGTGACCAGCTCCTGGTGCGCGGTCTGGAACATGGCGATATAGGACTCGAAGTCGGGGATCTCCACATTCTGGCCGAGTCCGGAATAATAGTTCTGGAGTCGGCGCCTGATGTACGTCTGGTCTTGTTTCGAGATGTTGTAGAGCAGCGTGTCGACCAAGGCTTGGTTGTTGACGGCACCGTTGTCGGCGAAGTCGGTGGAGAGGCTCGTCATAAGCCAGGTCAGCTCGGCTGGAAGGGTGGGCATCACCACAATGTCAAAGGAAGGCCTTTGCAGGATGACGGAGAAGGCGAGCAGCATGGCGTTGAAGTCGCCTTCCGAGACGATGGACATCTGCTCGAAACCTTGGTTGAAATGCTCGGTCACGCCGAAGAAGTCTTGGAACTCACTCTCGGCCTGTCGCTTGGCGTCGGCAAAGCGCTTGCCCTCGCGGACGAGGGTCTCGATACGTGCCTTGGTGATGTGGGTCAGCACGTTGACGTTGACGGTTTGCGCGTCGCTCAGGTCTGCGAGGGCCTGCAGGGTAATCTGTGATGACGAGAGCTGACCGATAACTTCATTGTAGTAGAAGCCGTTGCCGGAAAGCAGGGCCCAATCCGATTCCATCTCAAGGTTGCTGAGGCTGAAACTGCCGTCGTCGGAAGTGATGGTGGTGGTGAATGCCTTGCCAGTTTGTCCGAGGCTTTCGTTGAGTTCGTTGACGGTGATGGTGGTTCCTGTCACGAAGGGACCTTTCTGCACCTTGCCTGCGAAGGTGAAGGTGCCGCCGGCTTTCTCTTTGGTACAAGAGACGAAGGCCAGCATTCCGATGAGTGCAAGACTCAATGCTAAAACTTTTGTTTTCATTTTATTATGTTTTTGGGTTCATGTTTGTTTTAGGGTTGGTGTCTTTATGCTATCACTCCCTCACCGCCTTGCGCACGCACTTGCGTCCGTTTTCGTCGGTGACGGTGACGAAATAGACGCCTGCCGGCAGGGCCGTCATGTCGATTTGCAGTTCGTCGCCTTCGCCCTGCACGCTGAGCACCTGCTGCCCGAGCAGGTTGGTGACAAAAGCCTGCCGCAGGTTCTCGCCTTTGACGGTGACCATTCCCGTGGTGGGGTTGGGATGCAGCGTGGCGAAGCCTTCGGCTCCGTTCTCCTCCACGCCCCACAGTTCGGTCTGTCCCCATTGGATGGGCGTGTCGGGCAGGGTGCAGTAGCCCATGCCTCGGATGCAATTTAAGTTGTAATATTCTTCATGGATGTACATCCAACCATAATGAATGCCGTCTTCAGCCTGATGCCGGAAAGCATAAAATGGTGGATCATTAAACGGACTGAGAACCATGTGTTCAAATGAATACCATTCCAAAGCTTCGTCAATCACCATAGGTTCAACTAACACGGTGTCATAAATAGCAGACGGCTTTTTATAATACTTCCAATTGGGGGCAACAGACATGTAATAAATATTTCCGCCCTGTGGATGTGGCTCGGAACGGAAGAAAACGTCATACACTCCATCAAGGTTCAAATCCCATTTAGATGTGTCGTAAGCTTGAATAAGAGTGCACGAATCAGGCTCGAACAAAGTACTGATGATATGATTCACCTGGGCATGTGCCGAAAGAAAGGCGAACATCGCTGCAATAATGATTAAAGTCTTTTTCATTGTATTATGGATTTTATGTTTTAACTTTTTAGTTTATAGTTCCATGTTTTTTTGGTTTACTCGTCTGGAGGGCACAATTGCTTGATGACCGTGAACTCGGCGCCGTTGTTTTTCTTATTCTCTCACCGCCTTGCGGACGCACTTGCGGCCGTTGCGGTCGGTGACGGTGACGAGGTAGACGCCAGCCGGCAGGGCCGTCATGTCGATTTGCAGCTCGTCGCCTTCGCCCTGCACGCTGAGCACCTGCTGCCCGAGCAGGTCGGTGACCACGGCCTGGCTCAGGCTTTCGCCCTTGACGGTGACCATGCCCGTGGTGGGGTTGGGATGCAGCGTGGCGAAGCCTTCATCATCGTTCTCCTCCACTCCCCACAATTCTGTCTGCCCCCATTGGATGGGCGTGTCGGGAAGGGTACAGTAGCCCATGCTTCGGACGCAAACGCGTCTCGGGTATTTTCCACTCAAGTGCGCCCAGCAGTAATGGGCTCCGTCCTCTGCCCGATGGCGAAAACAATAGAAGGGCGAGTTCCCCCAAGGGCTGCTAAATAGTATATTAGAATAATGATACCAATGCAAGTTTTCGTCAATTATCATGGTGTCGACCAATACCGTGTCCACAATAATTGGGACAGAATCCAAGTTGGGATACTCAACATAAAAATCCCAGTCTTGGGGAAAGTACATATCTACCGTAGGAGTATCAACATTCCCTAAAGGATGGAAAACTGCATGAAAGAGAACGTCCCAATTCCCGTCTTGGTTCAGGTCTAGTTCCAAAGTATCGTACACCGGCATAAGAAAACCGTCATCCACGGTGTCCGTGGAAACAACCGAGAACTGATTGCAATAATCTGTTTCATAAATGGTGCTGATGATATGGTTCACCTGGGCATGTGCCGAAAGAAAGGCAAACATCGCTGCAATTATAATGAAAGTCTTTTTCATTGTATGATGGATTTTATGGTTCAAATTGTTTTAAGTTTACTCGTCTGGTGGGCACAATTGTTTGATGACCGTGAACTCGGCGCCGTTGTTCACCGTGAAAGGTCCAGTCACTACAAACGAATCCGAAACCCGGAAGGTTTTTTTGTCGCTACTGCTGACCACGGGCTCGCCGAGTGTAGAGGTTATGGAAATGGATTTCTTCACCTCATACTCAAAACCGTTCAAGTCGATCTGCGCCATTATATCCGTGCAAAACAACATCATGCCGCAAAGATATAGAAACTTTTTCATGGCTGCATGGGTTTTAGTTGAAAAAGAAGGCACACAAGCTAATAGGAATAAATGTTTCGCTTTCATAATATTGTTGTTTTCATTTGCATTTAGTTTATAGTTTCGCTCTGCACGTTGCACTATGCAAATATGGGATAATTAATAGGGATTATTCGGGGTGTTCAACCTTTATTCCGAACTTTTTCTCCTTTAACTAAGATGCAAATTATTGTAAATGAAATACATATATTCCATTTGATTCCGAACTTTTCTTACGGAATCTAATGGCGTTGGGGTTGGTTTTGCCTTGATTTTGGAAAGAAACAAGCCTAATTAGGCGTCAAAAAGCGTCTTTTGACATCTTTTTTCTTACGCTGTTGCGCAGTTTGTCAACCATATGGACACTGGTGTCAAGCAGGATGGCAGCATCTTCCCTGGAAGTGTCGAGATACGAAAGCAAAAGCACCTTTTGCTCTTTTTCAGTCAGTTCGGGATGCTGCTGCTTCAACTTTTTTCTTGTTCCCGGGAACTGCATGTCGAAAAGTTTCAACATGGCATCCCAGTATTCCTGATTGCCCATAAGGGAATACTTAAGGGAATCCAGCGAGGCGGCATCTTCCTTGGAGCCGAGATATACGGCCATCTTCTGCATGATCTTTTGCTCTTTCAATCGCGCCTTGGAGAGTTTCTGCTCCAATTCATGACGCTGCTTGTCATATTCCTCACTTTTTGCTGACAGTTCGTTGTTTGCTTGGGCGAACCTGAGCAGACTCGCCTTGATGTCGGCCTCCCTTTTTAGGTTTTTCGCCAAACGAATTTGTAAATATGCCAATGCCACCACAAATAGGAGCAGAACTACACTCAAGACGAGAATGATGCGTTGGCGTCGAATCACACGCAAATTCATAGCGTTTTGCAATGCTTCATAGTCATATCTCTGTTGGATGCCATACACTGTCCTCTGTGCCGTTTGGTCTCTTACCACGCCTATAAACCTTTCATACAGTTTGCGGTACTTTAAAGCATCGGAATCGTTCTTTTGGCTTTCGGCGAATTCGGAGAGCGCCTGATAAGCCGACGCCTTGGTTTCGGGCTTTATCCAAGAATCCGACAAAGATTTCTCCAGTTGTTGATAATAGTAACATGCCGAATCCGAGTTGGCTAAGGAAACATATGTCTTACCAAGGTTAAGGTATACTATAGGCAACTGGGTACTGTCAACTTCATTGAACATTCGGTGTAGACAGCTGATGGACTCGTCAAACTCGCCAAGAATCCGATGGTAAACGGCATAATTGTTCAATACTTTACGTTTCGCGTTACTTGAATGGCTTCTCTCGGCATCGGCAAGGCTTTGTTTCAGATAATAGTCAGCGCTGTCGTATTGGCCCAATACCAGACAGGATGCAGCCGCCATATTGCGTATCAATGACAGTTCATTTAGATTGTTTCCGACATTCTTTTCTGCAGATTTGAATTGACACAAAGCCTCTTTCTCCATGTAATCGTCAAAAAGCATTCTACCCATCTTGCATTCTGCTCTCGCCATGGTGAGACTGTCTCCCACAATCACGCCATAGTGTTCTGCGTCCTTGTACGACCGCATGGCGTTCTCCCTTTCACCATACGCCTGTTGCACATAGCCGCTGTAAAGCGAAGCATGCGCGGCTTTGGTGTATTCCTTCCTTTTGGCGAAGTAGGCGCCTGCACGCTCTAACTCAAGGCTGGTGGAGACGTCTTCGGGCAGGACTTCCTCATCGATGGAAACATCACGAAAGACAAGCTCGCCGTGCAATAGCGCCAAATCCATACGCTGTTGTTCGCTGAAATGGTATTCCATTCTCAAAGCACTGTCGATCAGCTTGACAGCGCTGTCAGGAGCTGTGTCCGACAAGGCCTTGGCTTGGGCCATCATCTGCCGCGCCTCCCTTGTGGGCGTATGGCAAGCCGTCAACAAGGCGAGTCCCGATACAATGGTTATGACAAATGATCTTGCTTTCATGTCTGCAAATATAATAAAAATATAGGGATACGAGCTTTGCCGAACACAAAAAAATCCCCGCCACAAGGTGGTAGCGGGGATTGTTGTTGCAAAAGGGAAGAAGAATTATTCTTCGTCCTTTTGGCTTTCTTCGTACTCCTTCAGCAGACGGTTCTGGACGTCGGTAGGAACTTGCTGGTATTCAGCATACTTCATGGTGAAGGT
>DBXU01000114.1:26069-26506 GCA_002310075.1 Bacteroidales bacterium UBA1204
ATTTCTGCCAACGGCACCTTGGCGTGGATGGTCTGGTAGTTGTGGTCGCTATCCATACCCATCACGATGGCACGGCGGCCTTGCAGGTCGGTCATCACGGCACCCATGAGGTCGGCGGGCATGCGCACGTCGAGGTCGTAGATAGGCTCCATGATCTTCGGGCCAGCGTTCTTGAAGGCGGCGCTGAAGGCCATACGACCGGCGATCTTAAAGGCCATTTCGTTGGAGTCGACCGGGTGCATCTTACCATCATAGATGTAGCAGATGATGTCGCGGGCGTAGGAACCCGTCAGAGGACCTTGCTCGAGGCGCTCGTTGATACCCTTCAGGATGGCGGGCATGAAACGGGCGTCGATGGCACCACCGACGACGCAGTTGGCGAAGATGAGCTTACCGCCCCAAGGCAGTTCATACTCCTGCTTGTCGCGCACCTGCAG
>DBXU01000120.1:0-4000 GCA_002310075.1 Bacteroidales bacterium UBA1204
GCGGCAAATTCGAGGGTGATTTCGCTGAAATGGTGCGCATCGGCAGAGATGATGGCGGGAACACCCATCTTGAAGGCCTCTTCCATCAGCCAAGGCGAGGGATAGAAGCCGTTGTAGCGTTTCTTGTAGATGCCGCGCGTGTTGATTTCCATAACGAGGCCTTTCTCGCGGATGAGGTCAAGGGTCTCGAGGGCGAGTTTGCGGTACCATGACTCATCTTCGTGAAAATAACGATCGCGGTTGTGCATCTTGATTTTATCGAAATGAGCGATGATGTCAAAAGGCTCGTTTTCAATCATTTCGTTCGACTGCTCAAAGAAACGGCGCACCGCACGACGGATATCGCCATCGAAGAACTTCTGCAAGCCTTCGTCGTAGACCTCCCACTTCGGGCCATCGATGAACCAGATTTGGTCAGCTAGGGAGGACGGCCCTTCGACCCTTCGAGGGGCCTCAGGGACCGCAGGCTCAGGGACCTTGTCTACTACTAAATGTACCCCACCAATCAAATAATCAAGATGATACTTCTCCTTAGTCACGGCGAAAGGCTCGGAAACACCTGTAAGATAATCCGCCTCCAAAGCGCAGTAAATGTCTATCTTGTCCTTGAATTCCTCTTTCAGTTGCGCAATTTCAGCCACATAACGTGGCATATCAGCTGATTTCACCGAAAAAGTATTGTCGAAAGGCAACGGGCTGTGTTCCGAAAAACCGAGTGTGGTCAAACCCTGACGGATGGCCTCTTCCACGATTTCTCGAGGTTGCGATTTGCCGTCAGAATAAACGCTATGGGTATGGAGATTAAAATTTTGCATCAAAATTGTCTTAGTATTTAATGATGCGGATGGCTTGCTTGCCAACCTTTAGCAGATATGCACCAGCGGGGAGATCGTCGTTAAGGAGAATGGTATTGGAGCCTTCAGCCAGCACACAAACCTGAGAATAGACTTTTTCACCTTTATAATTGAGCACATCTATCACCTCGCTTCCGAATTCTTCAGTTTTGACTTCAAGAACGATACGGTTTTGGTATTGGAATCTATCGACGGCCGCGACCAAGGGTTGTTTCATGGAAAGGAAATTGTAGGTAGGACGCTCCTCAAGGAACTTTCGTGTCATCCCTTCCATATGATACACAAACCACTCATGGTGGGTTAAAGGATAGAAGGACTCCATACGTGGGAAGCGGTCAAATTGAAGATGTGCCTCTTCTACAAGCGCTTCCTTGATGTCGTTATAAACCTTTTGCGTGTTCTTGTATGAAAGAGTGGTGGTTATCAAACGGTTGAAGCAATCCGCAAACTGGCGTCGGAACTTGGGGCTCTCCAAGAGCTTTCTAAAAAACAAAGTCGACTCACGGTTGGAAGGATAACTTTCGTCGCCATCATAAACCGCGTTGGCATAAACGTCGAAATCAGGATTCTCAAGACTGGAGTCGCCATCATAAAACAACCAACGGAACTTGCTGTCGTCCACTTGCCAGAATCTTACGTTGTTGGCCGGCCAATCATAGTTGGCGATGAACATCTCAAGAATGTAATAGTTGATGAAGTTCTCTATGTCGACACGCTCCTCAACATAGGCATATTTCTTGTCGTCAGCAAGGTTCGCTTTCTCCATCCACTTTTTCAAATCCTTGAAAGAATCCGCGACACCATTTTCCGTCTCCCCAAACCAACGCCAGAACAAGTTGACATTTTGGGAAGCAACCCCAAAATGGTCCTCCACATAATGTTCATCAGGTCTTTCCTTTACATAATAAATACCCCAATACTCCCCATTGATGAACATGACGGAAGGGCGGTCGGCCATATATTCAATCCCCATCTGTTGGGCCAAGTAGTTGCTGATATGGTCTTCACAGCCCCCATTGCTGCTCAGGAAAGGACGAAGCACCAAGACCTTGAAATGGTCCAATGACATTTCCTTAAAGAACTGGTGTTGGAATCGCTTGTATCCATAATCCTTGCGGGCGTAGATCTTTAGGGTCTTTTGTTGGAACCTTCTGCCATTGCCACCATGAGTACGAAGTCCGCAAGGCTGGTTGACCCCTGTGTTGTCGAGTTCATAAAACTCAAAATTGGCTGGACGCTCCCACTCTCTACCATGCTGATAATAATTGCCCGACCAATGAGGCCTATCAGACTTATAACATGCTCCTTCGACAAAGATTCCTTTATTATAATCAAATAAATCAAGCGAATCGACACAAAGCGACACGGCGGGCAAACCGTGCAAGTCGCAACCCAAAGACTTGATAAAATAACTGTTGGTGAAGACCGTGCTGACACAATTGTCCGACTCATCGAACACGGCAGCGCGTATCACAATGCAACGTTCTATGCTATCAGCCACTCGAAATTGGTCCTCGGGACAATTACGCACAGTGTAGATGTTAGACTTCGAATACATCCGCTCGTCAAGTGTCAGCGGTTCCGAATAACGCTGTGAATGCCGTGTGGGTTCATTGCCATTGGTGGTGAAACGAATATGATAGTCTGGATTACCGCATTGTAACTCCAAGGAAAAAACTTCATCGTAAAATCCACCGGGAACTGAGAATGACAGGGTGTCGAATTGCGCCCAGCTTGACAATGAAAAGCCCAGCAAGACAAGCAAAAGCCCGATTCCAATATGTTTTCTCATTCGTATGTATGTTTTATTGTTGGCAAAAATAATAAAAACCTATATGCGAAAGCATCATGAACAAAAACACACTTATGATTCTGCCGTCTCGATTATTCTATAGACCTTGTCTCCCCTTCTCACCACATCATTCACGGGAATGGAGCACAATTCGCCCTTAACAGCTTGTTGTACGGGACCGTCATCCAAGCGAAGCTCACGGATACTGTCTTCATACACACCCGTTGTGGGGCCGATGATCATGATGGGATCGCCCATGTTGAGGTCATGGGTCTCGACCCTGATCTCAGCCACACCCAATCTGCTGAAATAATTGGTCACCTGACCAATGAAAAGTTTGGTTTGGGTAGCCTGTGAACCATACTGCTTCGACCATTCGAAGGTGCGACGGCCCAGATAATAGCCGTCCCAAAAACCACGGTTGTAAACACCTTTTAGACGTTCCATCCAAGCGTCAATCTTGTCTTGCGTAAACGTTCCTTCTTGAATGGCTTTCACTGCCTCGCTATAAACCGCCACGGTCACTTTGGTATACTCCGGTGAACGGCCACGCCCCTCTATCTTCAGCACTTCGACGCCTGCATCCAAAACCCGATCCAAGAAAGGCAAAGTACAGAGGTCTTTGGGCGACATGATGTACTCATTATCCAGCGCCAATTCATAACCTTCTTCACGCTCACGCACCTCGTAGCCACGACGGCACAACTGAAGACAAGCACCTCGATTGGACGAAGCATTGTACAAATCTTGACTTAAGTTGCACTTGCCCGAGATGGCCATGCACAAAGCACCATGGCAAAACACTTCGATGCGCACCAAGTTGCCATGCGGGCCACGAATCTGTTGACGTTCAATCTCTTCCGTGATGTGTTTCACCTGATCAATGTTCAACTCACGAGCGGTCACCATCACGTCGGCAAACTGGGAATAATAACGCACCGCCTCCAGATTGGTGATGTTGCACTGCGTGGACATGTGCACCTCGACACCGATTTTTCGGGCATATTGGATCACGCTCTGGTCGGAGGCGATGATGGCCGAAATGCCGTTGGCCTTGATGGCATCGAGCAGCTGGTGCATCTCTTCCATCTCTTCGTCGTAAATCACAGTATTCACCGTGACATAACTCTTCACGCCGTTTTTGTTGCAGGTCTCAGCCAGTTGGCGCAGGTCGTCAAGGGTAAAGTTCTTAGCCGAGCGCGAGCGCATGTTGAGTTTGCCGATACCGAAGTACACGCTACCAGCGCCCGCTTGTATGGCGGCTGACAGAGCTTCGTAAGACCCCACTGGGGCCATGATTTCGATGTGTTTTTTCATAGGCATTATGAAAAAACCAGCTTGATTCTCAAGCTGG
>DBXU01000120.1:4093-10499 GCA_002310075.1 Bacteroidales bacterium UBA1204
TTATTTTGATATGGTGTGCAATTAATCGGTCAGTTTTTTCTTTTCCTCAAAAACTGATAATGCCCAAATGCTCTAAAAGGATTTTCAATCCGATGAGAATCAGTATAATACCACCAATAATCCCTGCCGACTTCTCATATTTCGAACCGAAGACATTGCCAATCTTGACACCCAAGACAGAGAATAGGAAAGTGGTAAGACCGATGACCACCACCGACGACCAAAGCTTCACTTGAATGCAGGCGAAAGAGACTCCCACAGCCAAGGCATCGATGCTGGTAGCGACAGCCAAAAGCAGCATGGTCTTGAAATCGATGGCACCGTTTTCTTTGCCTTCTTCTTCCTTACCCCAAACAGCCTCTCGAATCATGTTGGCACCGATAAGGAAAAGTAATCCGAAAGCAATCCAATGGTCGTAGGCCTCTATCATCTCCTGAAACTGCGCCCCCAAGAAATAGCCAATGATGGGCATCAATGCCTGGAAGAAGCCAAACCAAAGGCCACAGACCAAAGCCATACGCCATGAAAACCGCTTGGTGGTCAAGCCTTTGCAGATGGAAACCGAAAAGGCATCCATAGAAAGGCCAATGGCAATCAGTAAGAGTTCGATGAAGCTCATTTCACTATAATTGTGGGGCAAAAATAGCACATTTTGTTGGCGACTCATTGAAAAACTTTATTTTTGCAATCAACAAACCCCTTTTCAACTATGAAAAAGACCTTATTCCTTATGCTTGCCCTGCTATTGGCAGTGGGTGGTATGGCTCAAGAAAAGAAAGCCAAGAAAGAAAAGACCTACAACGAAAAAGGCGAAATCATCAAGAAAGGTTGGAACTTCGGTCCCTTGCCCGTGGTGGGTTTTGATGCCGACCTTGGATTCCAGTACGGCGTGACTTGCGATATCTTCAACTACGGCGACGGCTCGCGTTATCCCCGTTACGACTACAAGTTCAACGTGGAAGCCTCGCGCTACACCAAAGGCTCGGGTGTGTTCCGTTTTTATAGCGACATGCCCTATGTCGTAAAAGACACCAAACTTTTCTTTGACGTAACCTACTTCTACGCCAAGAAATACGAATTCTTCGGCTTCAACGGTTATGAAGCCAGTAGCTTCGACCCATACGCAGGCATTGAAGGTCTCAAGAGCGGTTACCACTTCATCAACCGCAACCAGTTCCGCTTCGTGGGTAGTATGCAACGGCCCTTTTTCGACGTACCCAACCTCTATTGGACGGCAGGCCTGGCTTACTACAACACAAAAGTCACGCCCATCGACACCATCAAGATGAGTGATTATGCCGGACAGACCACTTTGTATGAGAACTATGTGAATACCGGGATCATCAAGGAAGACGAGGCCCATGGCGGCAACACCACACAGCTCCGCCTCGGCATGGTTTACGATAGCCGCGACCACAACAGCGACCCAACGAAGGGCATATACGCCGAGGCCACATTAGTGGGTGCTCCCGACCTCATCGACCGTAAAGGTTACAGCAACCTGTCGTACACCTTCTTGTGGAGACACTACATCCCCGTTTATAAAGACAAACTGACCTTCGCCTATCGTCTCGGTGCCCAAAACCGCCTCGCTGGCAAGACTCCGTGGTATATGATTAACAACCTAAACACTATGTTCTTCAAGAAGATGTACACCGAGGGGTTGGGAGGCAGCGTGACCATGCGCGGCGTGAATCGTAACGGCGTCATCGGAGAGGGCTTCGCCTTTGCCAATTTGGAGCTGCGCTGGCGCATTGTGGGCTTTCAATTCATTAATCAAAACTGGCAGGTGGCCCTGAATCCTTTCTTCGATGCAGGCATGGTGACACAAAAACGCGGTGAAATAGAGATGATGAATGCCGATAACGGGGGCATCATCCTCCACGACAACACCTTTGATTCTTATAGCGGCGACAAAGAAAGCATTCACATGAGCGCAGGCTGCGGCTTGAAACTCATCATGAACCGCAACCTCATCGTTTCTGTCGACCTGGGCAAAGCCTTGGACAAACGCGACGGCGAGAAATTGAAGACGTTTATCGGGTTTAATTACATATTCTAAAAACTAAAGGGCTGCCGGATGGCAGCCCTTTAGTTTTTACTTCGCTTTGCCTTGGTTGGCGACGGCCGCCATCAGCGCTGCCACCTTTTCAGGATCTCCCAAGAAGAAGTCCTTCTGCAATTTCATGTTGTCGTCAAACTCGAAGACATACGGGATGCCCGTCGGGATGTTGAAGGCGATGATCTCATCGTTGCTCATGCCTTTCAGCACCTTCACCACGCCACGCAAGCTGTTGCCGTGGGCCACAACCAGCACTTGGTCGTGGGTCTCAAAAGCCTTCATGATATTGTTCTCATAGTAAGGCATCACACGCTCGATGGTGTCGCAGAGAGCCTCGGTGAGCGGGATTTGCTCATCGGTGAGTTCGGCATAGCGCGGGTCCATGCGAGGGCTCTTGGGGTCGTTCATCTCCAACGCGGGCGGACGCACGTCGAAGGCGCGGCGCCACAAACGCACTTGCTCGTCACCATATTTCTCAGCAGTCATCTTCTTGTCGAGGCCCTGCAACTGGCCATACGACTTCTCATTGAGACGCCATGACTTGTACACTGGCAGCCAGTCCATGTCCATGGCTTCAAGAGCGAGGTTCAAGGTCTTGATGGCGCGCTTCAAGTAAGAGGTAAAGCAGATCTCAGGCTTGTAGCCGTTTTCTTTCAGCGTCTTGCCAGCTTCGATGGCTTCCTGTACACCTTTTTCGGAAAGGTCGACATTGGTCCACCCCGTAAAGAGGTTCAATTTGTTCCATTCACTTTCTCCGTGACGGATGAGGATGAGTTTCTTCATATTGATTATGTATTAATTGTTGTTGATTTCTTTTCTAGGTCTATGCCGTTGGGGACGTTCTTCCTTAAGTTCCTCCCCAGCGGGATTCACCGACGTTTCACTTGGCATGGCATCCACCTTTGGCATTTCTGCTTCAATACGACGGAAGATGTCGTCCTTATCCTTGGGTCGAGCTTCATCATACCACTTGAAACCAGGCAGATAACGGTCGTTTTCTTTCAAGTCATCCTCGGGAAACATCGTTTCAGAAATATCTTTAAATGACTTGATCAAAGAGATTTCGTTGTTTCTCATTTCTACGACCATCGTCTCCGATTTTGAGACATCGATACCAATGAGTCCGCCATCGTCCTCTCTAATCCAATAAATAGTCTCAGCCTTGTCGCCATCTACGTTGACACGATGAATGTTACCGCTCTTGAAACGCGAAATGATGTCCTGGCCCTTAATCTGATTAAAGCCTTCGATGGAATCTTGCGAAATAATAAAGGCATTCCCTTTTTGTAGCACCCAGTCGACATTATGGTCCTTGAGTTTGATGTCGATGTCGGTACCCGACAGTTGGCTGTCCTCAGCCCACAAAATAGGGGCTACTCGCATGCGAATGGTAGAATCGGCCATCAGATAAGTCAAGGTGTCGCACTTGCCTTGCATGTCCGATTTGAAGAAACGAACATTTCGGCGTGCGATAAGTTTCTCGGCCTCCTCCTTTTGCTTGTCGAAATACATGAACAGCGTGTCGCCGTGAATATATAGCGAGTCGCCACTGTCGTAGCTGATGGCGTAAGCTCTGTCGGTGGCGAACGACTTGCCTCGGTTTTCCCACATCTCCACATAACCGCCACGCATGATGACCTTATAGGAAGTGTCTATCATGTCGACACGATCGTAGGCTTTCGCCAAACCTATGTTTCGGTTGTAATAGATGGAATCTGCCTTCATCCGTTGCGTCTCGTTGTGCATGACAGGTTTCTTGTCGAAAAACGCAATATCGTCGTCCACTAGATAGTAACCGTGCTCTCCTTTCAACACGTTTTCCTTGTTGACGATTGTCGTCGGGCCCTCAAACCACATCTTTTCAACGTTCGTGTTGTAAAATAACGTATCGGTATACATTTGGTATTTTGGGCTTGTCACTTCAACGTTCTTGATGAACGAAAACTCTTTAATGTCGTCGCGATAATAACCCCAATGGCTTGCCAGCATCTTGTCACCTCGAATGATGGTAGCACTATCGGGGTAAGAGGCAAGATGAAGGTTACGGTCATAAGTCAAATAGTCAGTGTAGAGCGTGGTTGAATCGTCTTTAAGCCGCACATTATCAAACAATTCAGCAAATCTGGAATTGCCGTTATAATTCAGAAGGTCACTAAAAATCTCCACAGAGTCGTTGACGATGATATGAACACTATGGAAGGCATCGAAACTATTGGTTTTCTCATAGAAATAGGCGCTATCGCAGAAAAAGAATGCTGAGTCGTGCCGCATTTTCACATGGCCGATGAGTCTCTGCATATCACCCATCTTCTTGGAATAGGTCATCTTATCATAGTTCTCGATAAACACTCGTGTCTTTTTACGGACAACGGTATCCATCTCTTGCGCCACGACAAATTGTGACAACAGAATGAACAACGATACTATGAGCCACTTGGTGCGTTTCATCTTTCTTAAAAACCCTGCAAAGATAAGATTATTGCCTGAATTGGGTGTCGGCAACGAAAAAACACCTACTTTTACCCCATCAAATGACTTTATCATGACCTTAAAAGAAGCACAAACCGCCGTCGATGAATGGATCAAGACCTACGGCGTGCGTTATTTCAGCGAGCTGACCAACATGGCCCTGCTGACCGAGGAAGTCGGCGAGCTGGCCCGCATCATCGCCCGCACCTACGGCGAGCAGTCATTCAAGGAATCCGACAAAAACCGCAACCTGGCCGATGAGATGGCCGACATCCTATGGGTGCTCCTTTGCCTCGCCAACCAAACGGGTGTCGATCTCACCGATGCCTTCGCTAAAAACATGGAGAAGAAAACCTCCCGAGACAAGGAACGGCATATCCACAATGACAAGTTGCGCGACCCCATCGCATAAAAAAGTGGAGGCGGTGTGCACTCCGCCTCCACAGAACAATGCATTCAAGATGATTACAAATTACATTGTCTTAGTCCAAGTGTCTTTCAACGCCACGGTGCGGTTGAAGACCAAATGTCCTGGTGTGCTGTCCTTGTCGACGGTGAAATAACCGATGCGTTGGAACTGGAAGTGGTCGAGCGGCTTGGCATCGGCCAGGTATTCCTCCACATAACACACGGGACGCACCTCGAGCGACTTAGGATTCATCATTTCCTTCATGGCTTCGAGTGAGGTTTTACCTTCGCCTTGCAGGCGGGCCAACTCATCGCGGGGGTTTTCCACCTTCCAGAGGCGGTCGTACATGCGCACCTCTGCTTTGAGGCAACGCTCACAACTCACCCAATGGATGGTGCCCTTTACCTTGCGGTTGGCACCCGGCATTCCGCTCTTAGTGTCGGGATCGTACTCGGCATACACTTCTACGACCTCTCCATTCTCGTCCTTCTTGCAGCCCGTGCATTTCACGATGTAGGCGTTCTTGAGACGCACCTCGTTGCCTGGGGTCATACGGAAGTATTTCTTCGGAGCGTCTTCCATGAAGTCTTCTTTCTCGATCCACAGTTCGCGACTGAAGGCAATCTTGTGGCTGCCAGCNNTTGATGGCTTCCATCTCTTCCACCTGCCCGTCAGGATAGTTGGTGATGACGAGCTTCACCGGGTTGACCACGGCGGCCACACGGGTGGCGGTGGCGTTGAGATCCTCGCGGATGGCGCTCTCCATGAGTGCGAAGTCGTTCAAGGCATCATAGGTGGTGTAGCCAATCTTGTCGATGAACTTGTGGATGCCGCTCGGCGTGTAGCCACGACGACGGAAGCCACAGATCGTGGGCATGCGCGGGTCGTCCCAGCCGCTCACCAGACCCTCGTTGACAAGGACAAGTAAGTTACGTTTGCTCAAAAGGATATAGTTAAGGTTCAACTTGTTGAACTCGGTCTGACGCGGACGGTTGTCATCCATGTTGTCGCCTTCGCCACGAATCTCCTTAAGCCAGTCGATAAACAGGTCATAGAGTGGGCGGTGCACCACAAACTCGAGCGTACACAAGGAGTGGGTGACACCCTCAAAGTAATCGCTTTCGCCGTGGGCGAAGTCATACATTGGGTAGGCGTGCCACTTGGTGCCTGTGCGGTGGTGTGGCGTGTCTACGACACGGTAGATGATTGGATCGCGGAAGTGCATGTTGGGGTTGGCCATGTCAATCTTGGCACGAAGCACCATCCTGCCCTCACCAATCTCGCCGTTGTTCATCTTGTTNNTTGAACAGGTCGAGCGACTCCTCAATGGGACGGTTGCGGTAGGGGCTCTCGATGCCTGGTTGCGTAGGAGTACCCTTCTGCGCGGCAATCTCTTCCGAGCTCTGCTCATCGATGTAAGCCTTGCCGCGTTTGATCAGCTCTATGGCAAAATCCCAAAGTTGCTG
>DBXU01000021.1:0-1494 GCA_002310075.1 Bacteroidales bacterium UBA1204
TTCAGTCTTTCCACCAATGCAGGAAATTCTGTGCCACAGGGGATGGAAATGGCAAGGAAGGTTCGTTTGGTTTTCATCGATTTGTATTTTGCTTCAAAACAGGTTTTTCGCCACTTTTTATCTCACCATTCCTATAGGATAGACCAGATAATTCTTATCGCAATAGGGCGAGCGTTCATAGAACCAGTTCATGACCTCGTATTGCGAGGGCTGCTGGCCTTTCGGGAAGGAGGCTTTCCAAGCGTTGAACTGCTCTTCGAGGAAGGGATCAGCGGCGAGCATGGCCTTGGCCATAGGCTCCATCTTATAGATTTCGAAATACTCCACGCGTTGCAACACATGGCTGAAGAAACCCCACTCAAACAACGAGCCTTGCATCTCGGGTTCCAACAGGTTCATCAGCAGACGGACACCGTTTTGCGAGGTCTTCACCACAGCTGAGCCCTTGGGGAAGGTGACTTCCTTGGTGATCTCCTCGGCGTCGGCATGGGCCACACGGCAACGTCCTTCGGAAGGCCGGGGCATAAACGACACGTTACTGAAACGGTAGGTGTTGACGGTCAATGTCTTTTCGCTCTTCAACAGATTCATTTCAAAGCCATGCGCCTTGACGATGTCAATGACCTCGCTGTATTGTGCAGGGATGATGTATTCCTTGGGCACCGACAGGGTCTTCTCGGGTCGCGTGGAAAGCACCCGACGGACTTTGCGTGTTTCAGGGCGCGTCGTATCATAGGCATAGTACCAACTGCCGGTGAGGTCGCTCTGCACCGTATCGAAATGATAACCCAAGAAGTTTTCCCAAATCGTGTCGTTCAACTCGGGTTGCATGTTGATAGGTATCTCCTTGAGGGTTAAATCGTTTTTCTTGGCTTGGGTCAATGCTTTGTTGAAACCATCTTTATCGTCACGAATGATTCTCAGCGTCTCCACAATCATGTTGTAAGTCGACAGCACGCGGTCTCTGTAGGGTTTCAGCATGTGCGTTTCCAGCAAGATGCCAGGACAGTTGCGTGCCGTGGTATAAGCCTCTGAGAACATAGCCGAAAAGCTCTCGTCATAAAGCGATGCCGTCGGGTCGCCCCAGGGTTGGAACTCGATATAGCGTGTGATAGGCATGCCATAACGCATCATGGCAGGACCGATCTTGGGTTCCCATACCTCGCTCAGCCAAGCGGTTATCGAAGGATCGTAGTTGCCAAAATTCTCTACGGAATAGGTGGTTACATATTGGTAATCAGCGCCATCGGTGGCATGGGTGTCGAAAAACAGGTCGGGCTGCCACTTGTTGAACAAAGTAGTAAAGGCCCTCAGCTCGGGTGAGTCGAGTTTNNTTGGTGAAGTCGCGGTTGAGGTTCAAACCTTGGGCATTCACACGCCAGCCCATCTGTTTCGGACCGTTCTGGTTGATGCGGTTGTAAGGCGAGAAGTTGGCCAGTCCGTCGGGACTCAACACTGGGAGGAAAAGGAAAGAGAAATCGTCCAAAAGGTCAC
>DBXU01000021.1:1523-2852 GCA_002310075.1 Bacteroidales bacterium UBA1204
GGCTCACCGGGATGTATGCACGATTCCACCAAAATGATGTTCTTCCCACTCCGACGAATCTTCTTCGGGTTGGTGTAACCTTTTTCATCAACAATCAACAGGGGTATGTCACGTCCTTGGGCGGTCTGCCCAATGGTTTGGTAATGCACTTCGTCAAATTGCTTGGACAGCTGTTTGGCAAAACTGATCGTGCCTTCGTAACTGTCTGTCTCTAAAAAGCCTGACTTCTCGAAAGTGGTGGTCAGGTCGGCTTCTTTCTTCTGGCAAGCGGCCAGCAACAACAAAGCCATCAGGAAGGGAAAACATCTTTTCATGGGTATGGGTTTTTGACCTACAAAAGTAGCATTTTTATGCCGATTTTTTTCTCTTGTTTTCATTTTTTCTGGAAGGTAAAGCAAAAAACCGTATTTTAGCCACTTCAAAAACCGACCTTATCATGAACACTTACTCCATAGGAATCGACATTGGCGGCACCAACACCGACATTGGGCTGGTGCGCGACGACGGCCATGTGATGGCCAAAAAGAACATCCCAACCAACAAGTATTTCGACGCCGACATCTACGTGTCCGACTTCTGCGAACAGATCAAACTACTGATGCAGGAAAACAACATCGAAGCCATCGACGGCATCGGCATTGCCGCACCCGTGGGCAACTACTACACGGGTTGCATCGAGAACGCCTCCAACCTGAATTTCAAGGGCGTGATCGACTTGGTACGTATGACCAAATCATACATCGACGTGCCGGTAGTGGTTTCCAACGACGCCAACGCTGCAGCCTATGGTGAGCTCGTCTACGGCGGTGCCAAAGACATGAAGCATTTCATCATGTTCACCCTCGGCACGGGCGTAGGCAGTGGCGTGGTGGTCGACGGCAAACTGGTGTTGGGCAAGACTGGCGGTGCAGGCGAGTTGGGCCACGCCATACTGATTCCCGAAGGACGCCAATGCGGCTGCGGCAACAAGGGTTGTTTGGAGACCTACTGCTCAGCCTCTGGCATCTGCCGCACGGCTTTGGAGATGATGGAAAACATGCCTGAATATGACGGTGCACTTCGCAAGGTGGCTCCCGAGGAGCTTACCAGCAAGATGGTGGGCGACGCCGCCAAATACGGCGATCCCTTAGCCATCAAGGTGTTTGAGAAGACAGGCTATCTGTTGGGTATCGCCATGGCCAACGCCGTCACTTTCAGTGGCCCAGAGGCCATCTTCCTGTTTGGTGGCCCGGTGAAGGCAGGCGACGTATTGCTCGAACCCGCTCGCAAGTCGTTCGAAGAGCATCTCTGCTTTATCTTCAAGGACACTGTGGATATTCGTGTCTCTGA
>DBXU01000061.1:0-145 GCA_002310075.1 Bacteroidales bacterium UBA1204
CGGACGACATACCGATATGGCATTCGTAGATATAGAGGGCTTCCTTGTTTTGCTTTTGGCTCTTGGCTTTTGGCTGTTGGCTTTTCCGGTTCTTCCACTGGTATTCGGGTTCATTCCATACCTGGGCGGAGAAGATCTTGGTCTG
>DBXU01000061.1:324-689 GCA_002310075.1 Bacteroidales bacterium UBA1204
GCATTCGGTGCCCACTCACGCAGTACCCAACCTTCCGGAGTCTTGTGCAAGCCGAAATAGAGGTATCCGGTTGCCCATTCACTCAGCGGTTGACCGCCTGTCAGTTCTGCCTCTTTATTACGTGCATAATCTGCACGACCTTGCAATGCGCTTTCGTACGGTTGCAGATACGGATCACGCTCTACAATTTTCAAGTGTTTTTCTTTCTTGGTAGCCATAATATGGATGATTTATTGGTTAACTTTTGCTTTGACAATGAGTTTGCGGTACTCTTTGCCGGGCGCGATGCCGGGTTGGTGTGCGTCGGTGGGGAAGAAGACCGCGAAATGGCCTGCCGGAACGGTGAATTTAGCCGTTGCCTTGTC
>DBXU01000061.1:803-3878 GCA_002310075.1 Bacteroidales bacterium UBA1204
GCCTCCATGCGGCATTTGGATTCCTCTTTGCCCTTGAAATCAAGGATGTTGACGAAGAGGTCTTTGCCGTCCAGGAAGATCTTGCAAGCGGGCATCTCTTCGAGGTCGTTTTCGTTGTAGAATTTCATGAATTCTTTCAGTCCCGGTACACTATCGTAGTACCAATCGGCGTTCTCTAATTTGTCTAAAATCATATTTATTTACAATTTTGCCTGCAAAATTACTGCTTTTTTATGACATATGCAAGTTTTTGGAACATTTTTTTACAAATCTGCCCTTAATGTGCGTCAAAAAGTGCTTCGCAAGCCTGTTTGTCGGCAGCATCGGATTCTTGGAAACTGATGTTTGTGACAGAGGCATCGTTCTGCATCTCATTGATGTTCTCCAGCAGTTCCTCTTTGGTCAACCATCCGTACACGGTAAAATTTGTTCCGCCTTGCTGATAGGTTACCTCCCAGCAACTCTTCTTTGGTCCAGTCGGTTGTTCCTCTTTAACAGGCTCTTCTTTCTTCGACTCCTCTTTCTTCAGTTCCTCTTTCTTCGGTGTTTCTTCTTGTTTCACCTCTTCGGTTGACTCAGCTTTCGGTTCTTCAGCGGGTTCATAGATGGGTTGTTCGGGGGCAGGTTTCTTACTTACGGTCATATCATAGAGCACGAACTGTCCGGAGCGGTATTCACCGGGCGCTAACCAGAACATGAGTTGGTGGCAGTTATTGATCGGCACGGTGAAGGTCTGGGGTTGCATCAAGTTGCTTACATCAATCTCTTTGACCAATACTTGATCGGCGATGACATATAACTTGTATTTGCGGTCCACCCGCTTCCCCATGCTCATGAGTTTATCCATATCATCCCAATATTCGGACTTATTGGCGATAGAGAACGTACAACTCTTGTACTCGCCGTAGGGATTGAAGGCCACTACAGCAGCTTGGCCGTTATTGTTGGGATTGAGCAGTTTAAGAATCGCCATCTGTCCCGCTACGCCGGCTCCGGCGCTCACTCCTGTGTAAGCGGCTACATCGCTGTTAGACAACGAGCTGCCTGCTCCCACCATAAACATCATCAATGCATCGGAGATCGTGATATCTTCGAATGTCAGCGGTACGTTCGCTTCCAACATCACACCCTTGTAGATCTTGCTACCATCCTTCATCTGGAAGTACTCACGCATCGTACCTCCCGGGTGGAAACAATCATTGAAATCGAAGTTAGTGAGGGTTGATAGATACCGTCCCACATAGTGGAAATAGGGTCGTCCACAAAGGTCTATCAAGTCCGCTTCGTCCGGGCACTCGGGTTTCTCGTGGTAGAACAAATCATTCTTCACGGGCTTACCGCGATACAGGGTAATGTCCCCCAAGCCGATGAAACTCTGTTTCGACTTACCTGTTCCCGGTTTGGCGATACGCAAACGGCGACATTTGAATAGCGGTAACTCAAAATGCACATTCGGCCAGGTACAATGAATCACGGTATCCAGAACCAAACTGTCATCCGCGTACACCAACAAGCGGTCGTCTTCAAGTACCCGGCGGTTGGTGAGCATACCTGCATCGAAGGAGATGTAATCAAACTCATTCGCCAGATCAAAGGTCGCATAGGCATCAATATGGTCCTCCATCAGTGTCGTTCCGGCAGTCAGGATAATACCTTCCATATACTTCACCCCACCCATCGAGAAGGTGATGAGAGTAGACTCGCCGGTGAACATCGTCTTACTGGCTTTTGCTACGCCGCGTACGGAGTACGGCAATATATTCGACATCAGCGGACAAGGTGAAGGTAGTTTGGATACAATGTCATAGTTCACATTCACCGGTCCTTCTTTCGGTACCGAAGCCAGTTCGCTTTTTGGATACGCGAATATATCTACGGCACCAAAGGTGATATCGCCTAAGAAATCATTGGAGCGGAGTTCACAACTGAAACAGATTTGATTATGTCCGGATACATCGACCACTACTTGGCGCGGCAGATCGTTCTGTTTGACGATGGTCTCTAACAATATTTTCTTGTTATCGCCGTAAATTACCAGCCACGCCGTGGAGTTGGAACTTTGGTTATCTTGCGGTCCGAGGATAAAAGATATCTTCTCGTATTTCTTATCCAACCAGAAATACGAATAGTCCACGCGATTCTCGAATAACTGCTCACTGGCCGTGAAAGCCAAGCCGGTGAAGAAATCATGACGGGCCATCGTGATTCCTTGCGATGCATATTCCAAGCCCGGCACATCTTTCAGCGAAGTGATCGGGGTTACACTACGTGTCGTGAAATGTGGCACTAACTGTTCGACGAGTTGCACCTTCCCTTCCGGCAGATTAGGGCGCAATTCCGGCCGAACGACCTTTTCCCCTTCTTTCCACAACTGTACATATCCGAAATCCACGTCAATCTCTCCTAACGACACTTTGAACTTCAACTCATCGACACCCTTGACATCAAGTACCACAAACTTTGGAGCGTCGGAATTGAAGACAGCCTTATCGAAGATAATCTTCCCGTCGGCACGGATGGTTAATACCGATTTATCCAAGGGTCCCACGCCTGCGTGCTGAAAATCAGGACCCAACCAAAACGACATCTTATCGTATTTCTTACCGAGGTTATACACACACCATCCGTGGTCCTCACCGCCGATGAATCCATGCGCATCGCCGCGAATCATAAAACCGCCATTCACTTTGAAGATATAACTCAACTGGCGTGCCATATCCATTCCCCAGGTCAGAGTCGCCTTTGTGGAAGATATAGTAAAACCGTTAGACGACGTCGGTTGGATAGAATCCACCACGTATATCTGTGCCTGCAGACTCATCACGGCCGCCAGCAACAACACTATTCCTAAACTTTTTCGCATAATCATCAATTATAAATTACCTATTTACTCTTGTCCATCGTATAGTTTTTCGCACTCGGATTTGTTCTTCGCGGGCGCAGGGCCATACACAATATTCGACACGGTACTGTCGTTTTCCATCTCCATCAAGTTTGCCATCAACTCCTCTTCTGTCAGATAACCGTAAATCGTAAATTGCGTTCCATCTTGAACGTATTGCACATACCAGCACT
>DBXU01000152.1:0-594 GCA_002310075.1 Bacteroidales bacterium UBA1204
TCGATGTGGAGGCCGAAATCAAGAAGCTGGAAGAAGAGTTGAAATACGCCCAAGGCTTCCTGAAGAGTGTTGAGGCGAAGCTCTCCAACGAACGCTTCGTCAGCGGTGCTCCTGCCGCCGTCGTCGACAAGGAGCGCAAGAAGAAAGCCGACGCCGAGGCCAAGATCGCTGTCATTGAGCAGCAGCTGGCTGGGTTAAGGAAATAAAAAAAATGCCGCGCAGTTGCGCGGCATTTTTTGTTTAGTTGCATCCTTCGCAGCCGCCATCGCAGCCGCCATCACCACAACTAGAACAGCCGCTACAACCACCAGGATTGAAGTCCTCATCGGTCGACTCACGCACATCGAGGATTTCGCCCGAGAAATGGAGGTGCTTGCCCGCCATGTCGTGGTTGAAGTCCATCTTCACATGCTTGTCGCCAATCTCACGGACAAGGCCCATGATCGGACGGCCGTCAGAGGTCTGCATCATCAGCTGGGCACCGACTTTCACCATATCCATCAGCACATCGTTTTTCATGAACATGCTCTTGTCGAGGTCCATTACATAGGCCTCATCGCGCTCACCGTAGCCCTCTTCAGGGGTCAGGTGGAA
>DBXU01000152.1:738-1979 GCA_002310075.1 Bacteroidales bacterium UBA1204
ACAGCTTGATCTTGAATTTTCATAGGATTATTATTTGATGATTAATAACTTCCAAACATTTTGCGCAAGAGCCATTCCACAGCAGCCAAGCCGATGAGGACGAAGAAAATCCACTTGGAATGAATCAAGTCCTCGAAACGGCTCTCATGGTGTTCAACGGAGGTNNGTGATGCGCGAATCATTGTGCAAGTCAGCAAAAAGTTGTTGCAACTCGCGGGCAGTATAGCAGTTTCCGCTGGTCAGGCGAGCGATGGTGCGCATACGTTCGATGTCAGCAGTAAGTTGCTGTGCCTCAATACCGATGGCCACGACACTAAAGGTGCCGTTCACATTGATCTTGCGCTCGCCCATCTGCGCTTGCACCTTATAGGTATACAGACCTTCAGGTAGTAGGCCTGCGTTCAACTCATAGTCGTGGTCACGTTTCGAGAAGGTGTAGTCGTAGGTCTCGCCCGTTAGTTTGTTCTCGATTTGAATCGTCAGTTCGGGGTCGGTCACGAGTTCGTTGTTCGGGTTACGCAACTCGGCAGTGATGATGACGGGCTCGTTGCTGTAATAGGTTTCCTTGGCATAGATGGCCGAGCCATCGTTGGCTGACAACAACAAGTACTTCAGCGACTTGGAGAACANNCGTGGTTCTTGTTCTGGTAATACTCGAAAAAACGCCAACGCCAAATATTGGTGCCGAACAAGAAAGCTATTTTGCGCCCATCATTGGCGAAACTTAGCAGCGGCAGGCCCGACTTGATGCCCATCACTTCTTGCATAAGCAAGTCATCATGCGATTTCAAGGCATTGATTTCCAAGTGCGGCAAGGCCAAAGGCGGGTATTTCGCTATGAGTTGTTCCGACTTCGAGTCGAAGGTAAAGGTCGAGAAGGCAGAGTTTTGATGCGCCTTGACATCCATCAGTGTATTGGTCGCGCCCGAATGCAAGGCAAAGACATTCTGCAACTTGCTTAACATATCGCGGTCGGTGTCGTTGCCAACGATGAAGAAAACGGGCAGTTTCACATTCTTATCCAACTGTGCCTTCAAGGCATTGAAGTCCGTGCGTGCCGAAGGCACTTGATGCAGGATGATCAAGTCGTAGTTGGCAAAGTCGGGCAAGGTCTCTTTACCGAAGCAGAAGTCCACCTCATAGTTGTCGTTGAGCACGCTGCGCAAGGCGCCCAAGTCGGGATGTGGCGAGGCAGCCACACAGAGCAGCTTGAATTTCTGGTCGAGCACCTCGACATAGAT
>DBXU01000152.1:1999-2166 GCA_002310075.1 Bacteroidales bacterium UBA1204
TTGAGCAGTTGTTCCTCCTCGGCGATGCCGCTCACCTCGATGTCGATGGCCATCACGCCTTTCTTGGTTGCATCGAGCATGAAGTCGATTTCCTTGGAGAAGCGGTTAGACGGAATCTCGATGTCGCGCTTCTCGATGAGGCGACCGCTTTCCTTGAGGGTCAGTTG
>DBXU01000152.1:2224-28732 GCA_002310075.1 Bacteroidales bacterium UBA1204
AGCGACACCACCTTATTATAATGCACATTGCGGATGGCGAGGTCGGGATAGGAAACCGTGTCGCCCAAAACTATAGTATGAATGGGGAACGGGAAGTCCTCCGCCACCAACTCCGGCTCGAAGCCACGGTTATAGATGCCATCGGAAAAGAGCAGCACCGCGCCCACATTACGCTTGTAATACCTTCTATCCAATGTCTTTATGAGCGATGACAAGTCCGTCAGTTGGTCGGAGAAATCGAGTCGATCGAAATCGCGGACATCCTCACCGAAGAGGTATTCATCCACTTGGAAATCAGCGTTCAAGTCTTTCCTAAATTGTTCAAACTGGGCCTGATACTCATTTTTGTAGAAAGCGGAATCTTTACAAAGGACGACGGACGAAGAATTGTCGTGCGCAAGGATGATCGTTGGCGTCTCCACCGAACTGAATTTCTGCCGGATAAGCGGATTGAAGAGCAGCAAGACTACCAATCCCACCATCAAGGTCCGGAGTACGAACAAGATGACATTCAATGCTTTGCCATAGTGTTGTTTCTTGTTGCGGACATACAACAATGTGGCCGCCGCCAAACCAGCCAGCAGCGACAAAGCTAACATCCAAATAGGAATTCCGATATTCATCTTTTCGAAAAGTCTGCAAAAATAAGAAAAAAAGCCTAATTTTGCGGAAAAATTGCGTCCATGAACAGCATTTCGGTCGTCATCATCACCTTCAACGAGGAGCGTAACATCAAACGCTGCCTTGATTCGGTAGTGCCCATTGCCGACGAAATCATTGTCGTGGACTCACATTCCACCGATGCGACCGAAGCCATCTGCGACCGTTATGGTGTGAAGTTCTTCACCCAAGATTGGCTTGGCTATATTGACCAAAAAAACCTCGCAAACGACCTTGCCACCTGCGATTATATCCTCTCTATCGATGCCGACGAAGCTCTATCCGAAGAGCTGACAAATTCCATCCAGAAGATTAAGAACCAAGATGTTGGAAACAAGGCTTTTTCCATGAACCGACTGATGAACTATTGTGGGAAATGGATTCGCCACTGTGGTTGGTACCCTGATACGAAAGTCAGGATTTTCAAGCGGGGACAAGCGGAATGGACTGGGAAGAAGGTCCACGAAACACTTTCGTTGGCACAAAGCACTGAAATCGAGCACCTTGATGGAGACCTGCTCCATTATTCGTTTTACACCGTGGAAGAACACCGCCGCCAAAACGAGAAATTTGCACGCCTTTCCGCCGAGGAAATCGTGGAAGCAGGCAAAAAAACGACCCTGTTTAAGGCCTATTCACACACCGCGTGGCGCTTCATCCGTGACTTCATCTTCAACACCGGATTCATGGATGGAAGCACCGGCTTGACCATTTGCAAAATCAATGCAAAAGGCGTTTGGCTTAAATACAAAACAGCTATCAAACTCGCTCAAAATCAGATAAAATGAGGATAGGATACGATGCAAAACGAGCTTTCAACAACCATCGCGGCTTGGGTAACTACAGCCGCGAGACCCTTCGTATTTTGGCATCACATTTCCCTGACTTGCAATTGAATTTGTTCACTCCAAAAATCGATTCAAGCATTGGTTTTGATTGCCCACAAAACGCTAACATCATCCAGCCGAAGCGCCATTTCATGACTTCTCTTTGGCGCACTTTCGGCATCACAAAAGAAGCGGAAAGGTGCCACCTCGACCTCTATCACGGCCTCAGCCACGAACTGCCCGTCGGCATTGAAAAGACATGCATACCAACGGTGGTGACCATGCATGACCTCATCTTTATTCGGCATCCCGAGCTCTACCCTTTCATTGATAGAACATTTTACAAAACCAAATATCTGCGTAGTTGTCGTGTTGCTGATCGTATCATCGCAGTCAGCCAACAGACCAAAAATGACCTAATAGAACTGGCCAATATCAGAGAAGAGAAAATCTCTGTCGTTTACCAAGGTTGTCATCCATTGTTTTGCAATCATTTGTCAGAAAGCCAGAAGGAGATCGTCAAAAACAAATACCACTTGCCAGACACTTTCCTGCTCAACGTAGGTGCCATCGAGCCACGCAAGAACCAATTATTGATTCTGAAAGCCCTTAAAGCCAAAGCTCTCGACATTCCATTGGTCATTGCAGGAAGAAAAACAGAATATATCACCGAGCTTCAACAGTTTATTACCCGAAACCAACTTGAAAAACAAGTCTTCGTTTTGCCTAATGTTGATTTTGACGATTTGCCAGCGCTCTATCAAAGTGCTTTTCTGTTTATCTATCCATCACAATATGAAGGTTTTGGCATACCAGTTGTTGAAGCCCTTCAAAGTTGTGTGCCCGTCATCGCCGCCAAAGGAAGCTGTCTCGAGGAGAGCGGGGGACCTGGCAGCTGTTATGTCTCACCCGATGATGCGGACGAACTTGCCGAGCAAATTACAACTATCCTACAAAACAATGAGTTGAGAAGCAGTATGATTGTGCAGGGCAAGACCTATGCAAGCCAGTTTTCGGACAAGTCCATAGCCAATCATCTCATGCAGATTTATACCGAACTCACAGGATTAAAATAAAACAATATGAACCAAACAATAACAGACAACACTTTTGAAGAAGAAGTACAGCGCACTGTTGCCGTACTGAAAGCCGGAAAGACCATCCTCTACCCCACCGACACCATCTGGGGTGTGGGTTGCGACGCCACCAACAACAAAGCCTGCCTGCGGGTTTACGCTGTCAAGCAGCGCCCGCTCAACAAAAGCCTCATCATCCTTGTCGATTCAGTGGAAAGGCTTCAGGATTATGTGGTCAACGTTCCAGCCATCGCCTACGACCTCATCAAGGGCGCCAAGAATCCTCTGAGCATCATCTATCCCGAAAGCAAGAATTTGGCCAAGGCCGTTTCCGATGACAAGAGCATCTGCATACGTGTGGTTGACAACGAGTTTTGCAAGGAAGTCATCCGCCGTTTAGGAAAGCCCATCACTTCCACATCGGCCAACCTAACCGGACAACCTTCATCGATGATTTACAACGACATCTGCGATGAAATCAAAAACTCGGTCGATTATGTAGTACAACTCTATCACGACAGTTTCTGCAAGCCCAAAAGCTCAACCATCATCAAGCTGAATGAAGACAATACTTTTGAGATTTTGAGACAGTAATCATTTGCTTTTTTTACCTTTGCGCCCCTAAAACATCATTTTTTCCATGAAATCATTGAAAATGTTTTTCTTGGCCATTGTCTGCCTTTTTGCGATGGCAGCAACCGCCCAGCAACCCAAACCCCAACAGCCTCAAACCAAGGCTCAGATGAACGCCCAAAAACTGGCTACGACACTCTATCTCATCGAAAACTTTTATGTCGACACAGCCAATACTGACAAGTTGACCGAAGACGCCATTATTGCCACGCTGAAAGAACTCGATCCCCACTCGGCATACATTTCAAAGAAAGATGTAGAGAAGGCCAACGAGCCCCTTGTGGGTAGTTTCGAGGGCATCGGCGTGACCTTCCAGCTGATCCGCGACACCATTACCGTCATCAGTCCAACGGCTGGTGGTCCCTCCGAAAAGGTGGGTATCATGGCTGGCGACCAGTTCATCAAGATCGATGGAGAGGACTCCTTCGGAAAGAAGGTCGACAACGAATATGTACAGAAACACCTACGAGGCAAGAAAGGCACCAAGGTCACAGTGAGTGTGAAGCGCGGCAACGACCCTGAACTCATTGACTTCGAAATCATCCGCGACAAAATCCCGTTGAACAGTATCAACGCTGCCTATATGCTCAGCAACCATGTCGGCTACATCAAACTTGACCGCTTTGCGCAAGAGTCGACGCAAGAGTTCATGGAAGCCCTCGCCAAACTTCAAGCTCAAGGTATGGAGTCGCTCATCTTCGACCTTCGCGGCAATACAGGCGGCTATCTAAATACCGCTATCGACTTGGTAGATCAGTTCATCACCGAGAACAAGCTCATCGTCTTCACCGAAGGCACACACTCGCCCCGCCAGGAATGGAGAAGCAAAGCTTCTGGACTGTACACTACGGGCAAGCTGGTGGTCCTCATCGACGAAGGTTCAGCCTCGGCTAGCGAGATTCTTTCAGGTGCCATCCAAGACCACGATCGTGGTGTGGTAATTGGTCGACGCTCATTCGGAAAGGGCTTGGTACAAAGGCCATTTAATCTGCCTGACGGCGCAGTCATCCGCCTCACCACCTCACGCTACCATACACCTTCAGGCAGATGCATACAGCGTCCCTATGAAAAAGGTGTCGAAGACTATGCCAAGGAGATGGTCAAACGCCTCGAACATGGCGAATATTACCACGCTGACAGCATCCACTTCCCCGACTCGTTGAAATACAAGACTGATGGCGGCCGTACCGTCTATGGCGGTGGCGGCATCATGCCCGACATTTTCATTCCCGTTGACACGGCCTACAACAGCAAACTTTACACCAACCTCGTCCGCAAAGGCGCCTTGAACCGCTTCACCACCGACTACGGCCTTAAGCACCGTGATGCCATCAAGACACAATATGGCGATTTCGACCATTTCAACGAGAACTTCACCGTTGGCCAAGACATTATTGACGGCCTAAAAGCCGCAGCCAAAGAATCAAAGGTGGAATGGAACGAGGAACAGTTCAAGCGCTCCGAAAAGTTCCTGCTCCTCCAGACGAAAGCCTTGATTGCCCGCAACGTCTGGGAGACGCAGCAATACTACCAAGTAATGTCTTCTGCCGACCCAGGCATCCAAAAGGCATTGGAAGTCCTTGGCCATGAAAAAGAGTACACACGTATTCTAAAAGGCAAGTAGTTTTTTTAATTTCATCAGTAACTTTTTTCCGTTTTTAACGTATTATTAATCGGAAATATTTCTAATTTTGCCGTTTCGGAAATCTTTCCTCTTAAGTAACAATTAACAAATTCAATATCAACTAATTAAATTTAAAAAATGAAGAAATTCCGTTTACTCAGTGCAGCATTCCTGATGATGGGTCTGCTGTTTGGCACCCAAGTGATGGCCCAGCACATCGAACTTGGCGTTGCCAAGTCGGCACAAAGTTGTGCCAACGTGACTGACGAAGGCTTCACTGCCTCCTTCTCTTTCAGCAGCATCGACGCCACTGAAGTCGCTACTGAAAAAGGCGTGTTCTCCACCCTCACGATGGACAACACCTATCCCGCCGGCAATGTGGGCGAGCCCTCACTGCCTGCAGCCAACAAGCTTATCGCCATCCCTTACGGTGTCAGCAACGTCACCGTCGAGGTGAAGAGCTTCAGCACGAAAGTCTACAATCTCGCCGACTTCGGCATCAAGACGATCTATCCCCAACAAGCTCCGCTCTTCAAGAATCAGAAGCCTGAGGACGTGCCTTTTGCCTACAATGCGAAGGCCTATGCCGCCAAAGGCTTTGCCGAGCGTCCCCTCGCCCAGGTGAAGATCCAAGGCACGATGCGTGGCATCCAAGTTGGCGCCCTGACGGTGAACCCCGTACAATACGATCCTGCTACCAACAGCATCCGCGTATACAACGACATCGAAGTTGAAGTTCGTTACAGCCAATATGACAAATCCACTTCTTACAACGAGTTTGCCAGAACCTTCAGCCCCTATTTCGCTGGTGTCTACGGCCAAATGTTCAACTGGCGCGACGACGTGTACGACGAGCACCCCGACCTGTGGCAGTCGCCCGTGAAGATGCTGGTCATTGCCGACCGTATGTTTGAAAGCACTTTGCAGGAGTGGCTCGCTTGGAAGACCACCAAGGGTATCTACCTGAACGTACACTACACCGATGAAACCGGCAACACCGCTTCGGCCATCCGTGCCTTCATCCAAGACGAGTATTCGAAAGACGCTCCCACCTTCCTGATGATCGTGGGCGACAAGAACCAAGTAGCCGCCAGCGCTACGGGCAGCCAGACGAACTGCGTCACCGACCTGCAATACTCCAGCGTCGACGGCGACCAGTTCCCCGACATGTACCACAGCCGTCTGTCGGCCGAGACCACGGCACAGCTGGCCAACATGCTGAACAAGGCTCTGGAATATGAGCAATACACCATGCCCGACCCGAGCTATCTGAACAACGTGCTCCTCATCGCCGGTGAAGACAGCGGTTATGGCGTCACTGTGGGTCGTCCCACGATTTGGTACGCCACCAACTACTACTACAACCCCGAGCACGGCTACGATGAAGTCCATGAGTTCAGCCACGGCACCTACACCAACTGCTACAGCTATCTGAACACCGGCGTCGGTTTCGCCAACTACACCGCCCACGGCAGCCAGACCAGCTGGGCCGGTCCTGAATTCAACGTCAACAACGTCAACAGCCTGACCAACGAGCACAAGTACTTCCTCGCTATCGGCAACTGCTGCCAGTCGGGCGACTGGGGCTACGGCACCTGCTTCGGTGAAGCCATGGTGCGCGCCGAGAACAAGGGCGCCTACGCCTACATCGGCTCCTGCCCCAACACCACTTGGTACAACGACTATTACTTCGGCGTGGGTGCCACGGCCCGTCACGACGGCACGATGCCCACTTACGAAGAGACAACGATGGGTCTATATGACGCCATCTGGGACGACGATGCCTACAACACCGTCACCTCTTACCTGTTCATCGGTAACCTCGCCGGCAACGCTGCCCAGGCCCTCGGTTATGAGATGCACTCGCAAACGCTTTACTACTGGCAAGCCTACCACGTGTTGGGCGACGGTTCCATCATGCCCTTCCGCGTGCAGCCCACCGAGAACAACGTGAGCCACATGCCCACCGTTCCGATTGGCATGGACTTCTTCACTGTGAGCGCTGATCCCGGTTCCTACGTTGGCATCACCAAAGACGGCGTCCTTTATGGCGCTGGTATGATTGGTGAAACCGGCACTGCCGACATTCAAATCAACCCCATCACTAGCGGCGGCGACGTCACCATTTGCGTGACACATCCTCAACGCATTCCTTACATCAGCACGATTCCTGCCGCTGCTATGGAAGGCGCTTACATTTCCGTCAACAGCTACACTCCTGCCAATGTCCATGTAGGCGATGAGACTACGATGAGCGTAACCTTCAAGAACGTGGGCACACAAGCCACTAATGGCACCACCAACATCTCTCTGTCATGCGATAACGACGACCTGACCATCAACCAAGGCACCGGTTCCTTCGACAGTTTGGATCCTGACGCCACGATTCAGGTGGACGGTTTCAGCTACAGCATCGCCGAGGGCGTAGCCGATGGCACCAGATTCACCATCAACATCACCGCTACTTGCGGCAGCGATACTTGGGAAGGCAAAGCCGTCATCACAGCTGGCGAAGCCGTCCTGCAATATGAAGCCATGTCAGCTGGCGGATTCGTTCCTGGCGAAACCATCACCATCACTGCTTCGTTCAAGAATACCGGACACTATATGGCCACCAACGCCATCGCCAGCATCGCATCGGCAAGCGAATATGTCACCCTCGTGAACGAAACCTATGAAGTTGGCACCATCGACCCGAGCGGTATCGCCACCTGCATCTTCAACGTTACTGTGGCCGCCGACTGCCCTGAAACCGAACAACTGCCCTTCACATTCACCTTGAACGCCGATGGCGGCCTGGTTGCCGAAGGCACTGGCGTTGTTAAGAACGCCTGCAATGTTGTCTTTGAACTTCACGACTCATATTCAGGCAACGATGGCTGGAACGGTGCCAGCTTGACCGTCAGTTTCAGCGATGGAACCCCATCACAAAACATGACTATCGAGAACGGTAGCAACGCTGCCACCTACATTATCGAAATCGGTAACGGTGTTCATGTCACCCTCAACTGGAACAGTGGCAGTTGGGACCAAGAGTGCTCGTTCATCGTCCGCTACGAAGACGGTGATGAGATTTACAACTGCACTTCCGTCCACAGTGGTCTGCTCTATGAATTTGACTGCAACTGCGCTGGTGGCGCTCCTGTTAGCACCTACAGCCCAGTCGAGAACCTGGCTGCCGACGTGGTGGAAGGCACTGTGACCTTAACATGGGACGCTCCCGAAGGCGCCATCAACTTCATCATCAACCGTAATGGCATCCAAGTCGCTCAGACTGCAGAGCCCAGCTATATCGACGTAGTGACAACAGAAGATCCTTACACTTACTGCGTCATCGCTGAATATGCCGACGGCACCAGCATCCCCGAATGCATCGTGGTCAAAGCAGAACTTAGTATTGATGAAACCGAGGCCGAATTTGCTATTTATCCTAACCCCGTCAACAACACCTTATATATCAACGGCGGCAATGCCAAGTTCAACTATGAGATGTACAATGGCATGGGTCAGAGAGTCGCCAGCGGCAATGCCACAGGCAACACGCAAATTAGCGTCAACGATATGATGAAGGGCGTTTACTTCCTCCGCATCACCACTGGCACTCAGGTGCGCGTGGAAAAGGTTGTGGTGGAATAACAACCTCAACTATATGAAAAGAAAAAGCCGCTCAATCGAGCGGCTTTTTCTTTATTACCATACTCCATTTATATGCCTCGTTGCTTCCGGATGGTTTCGTAAGCCACATTGATTTCCTGAAACTTCTTCTCAGCCGCTTGACGCACCTCATCACCGAGATTGCTCACCAAATCCGGATGGTTCTTTTTGGCCATCTCTCGGTAAGCACGCTTCACTTCCTCATCCGAAGCTGACGGATCAATACCAAGAATCTTGTAGGAGCTGTCGGTCTCCTTGATAAACATGGCCTTCACCGACTGGAAATCGCTATTGGTGACGCCCATATAGTCAGAGATGGTATTGATGACTCCCAACTCCTCTTGCGAAATCGCACCATCGGCATTGGCAATGCCAAACAAATAATGCAACAACTGCAATCGCGAGGAATAATCCATATAATGGCCCACCTGTTGGCTGACTTCGTAAAGATTGTATTCTTTCTCCAAAATCTCACGAAGCATCTTGATATAGCTCTCGGCTCGCTCCTGGCCGAAGTTCTGAAGGAAAAAACGCTTCACATAATCAAGCTCCGAACGCTTAATATTGCCATCAGCTTTCATCACGGCAGCAGAAAGCACTAAAAGAGTCACGTTGAAATCACGTTTTTCCTCCGTATTACCGAAGGTTTCATTCACCTCCGAGCGAATGATTCTAGGACGATTACTCGAAAACAAACCTCCTATGGCATAACCGATAATAGCTCCAAGAGGGCCTCCAAACGACCATCCTAGTCCGGTCAATATCAATCTTAAAAAAAATCCCATTCTTCTTTTTGTATTAATTGGGCAGCAAAAGTAATCAAAATCCGCCACTTGACAGGAATTTTTCCTTTTGCCATATGAACTACGCAAAAAGATTTGTATATTTGCGCCCTTAAATACAACCATCTAATTTATCTAAAACAAATGAAAAAAGTATTTTTATCACTTATGCTTGTCGCATTGTCAACAATGGCAATTGCACAACAATGGACTGGCATCAGCAAGAGCTCTCCTGCAGAGCCAGTGGTTAAACTGGTCTCAAGCAGTGAGCAACAAGTCGTCATAGACTTCAGCCTTGCTGGTTTCTACATGACCAGAGTGAGCACTCCTAATGGCATCCAGCAGGTCGTTTCCGTCCCAAAGATGGCATCCATGCTTGAAGCCGGCGCTCCCGACCTTCCACAATTCCCTGTTCCCGCGATCATTGGCGACATGGCTGAAATGGAAGTCAACATCATCAAAAGTGATTTCAAGGACTATCAAAACGTTGAAGTAGCTCCTTCAAAAGGCAACTTCAGCCGTCAGATTGACCCTGAAACCATGCCCTACACCTATGGCTCCATGTATAGTCAAAATGCATTCTATCCGTCTGCAGCCGCCTACCTTGAAACGCCATACATCATCCGTGACTTCCGTGGTCAGGACATCATGGTACGCCCCTTCGCTTACAATCCTGTCACGAAGACCCTGCGTGTATACCATAACATGACCATCGAGATGCGCAAAGTGAGCAACAACGGTGAGAATCAGAAAGCCAGCCGCAAAGCTGCTCAGAAAGTCTCTCCCGAAATGATGGAAGCATACAGCCATCGTTTCATCAACTTTAAAGACAACGCGAAAGACTACAACTTCATCACTGACCGTGGCGAGATGCTGGTCATTTGCCCCGACGTCTACATGGAGGCCATGCAGCCTTTTGTAGACTGGAAAAACCAGTCAGGTCGCCCCACCACCATCGTTAGCCTCTCTGAAGTAGGCGGTAACAACGACACTCAAATCAAGAACTACATTCAGAACATCTACAACGATCCTGAACACAATCTTGTTTACATCCTCTTGGTGGGCGACTACAGCGACCTCACTCCTCACTCGTTGGGCGGCGGCCGTTCCGACAACTGGTTTGGTCAGCTGGAAGGCTCCGATTATTACCTCGAGGCTCTCACAGGCCGTTTTTCGGTGCAGAGTGTTGCTGACGTGGAAACCCATGTTGAGAAAGTGTTGTATTACGAACGTGACATGCCAGAAGGCCTCACTTGGGTCAATCAAGGCATAGGCATCGGCGCCAACGAAGGTGCCGGCAGCGGCCACAATGGTGGCGAAGCTGACTACGTGCACGTGAACTACATCCGTGACACCCTGATGCACTACACCTATGAAAATGTCACGCAACAATATAGCGGCGTGGGCAGCGGCACCAGCGCTTCTGCCATCAGTGCCGACTTCAACGAAGGTAAGAGCATCTGCAACTATTGCAACCACGGCTCGCAAACCAGCTGGGCTGTGGCCGGCTACAGCAATAGCCACGTGAACGCCCTCGTCAACGACGACAAATGGCCTTACATTTGGTCGGTGGCCTGCAACAACGGTCAGTTTGACGGCACCTGCTTTGGCGAGGCCTGGCTGAGAGCCACCAACAATACCACGGGTCGTCCCACTGGCGCCGTCGGCGGTATGTTCAGCTGGATCTCACAACCTTGGGTGCCTCCAATGACGGGTCAAGACGAGATGGTTGACATCCTCACGGAATGGAAACACAACGACCAGTTCAACCACACCTTTGGTGGTGCCTCCCTCAACGGCAGCATGTATATGCTTGACATGCACCCGAGCGACAACGGTAACACCCATAACACGTGGATCCTCTTCGGCGACCCGAGTCTGATGGTTCGTACCGACAACCCCGTCAGCATGAACATCAGCTGCAATCCCTCCGTGTTGATGCTGGGAATGAGCGAACTTGAAATCACCGCTGAGAATACTGCTTTCGGCATCGCCACTTTGATGATGGACGGTGAAGTGATCAGCACAGGCTACATCCATGACGGCACATGCAGCCTCTCTTTCGCCCCGATGAACAACGTCGGAACAGCTACGTTGACAGTATTAGGTTACAATAAAGTTACCGAAGTCATGCCTATCGACGTCCTTCCTGCTGAAGGCCCCTTCGTCACAGTAACCAACTACACGCCTAACTTTGCCCCTGTCAACCAAGAAACCTTCTTGACCATGAGCTTCAAGAATGTGGGCGTTGATCCTACCAATGGCAACACTTCAGTTACTATTTCATGCGAAGACGAACGTCTGAACGTTATCGAAAACGCTGCACAATTTGAGGTGCTCCTTGCCGAAGAAACCGTGACTTTACAGGATGCTTTCAGCTTTATCATTTCCGAAGGTGTTGAAGACGGCACAAGATTCCAAATCGACGTTACCATGAACGACGGCAGACAGACCTGGAACGGCAAAGCCATCATCACTGCAGGACAAGCCATCCTTGAATATGGTAGCACCACATGGGCCGGCAGCTTCGTCCCTGGAGAGACTGTGGCTCTTGTTACAACTTTCAAGAATGTCGGTCACTACATGGCCACAAACGCCATCGCCAGCATCGCATGCGAAAGCGAGTTCATCACCCTCCTCAATCCCACGATCGAGATGGGCACCATCGATCCTGAAGGCATTGCCACCTGCGTATTCGAAGTCCTCGTTGACGCTGCATGCCCTGAATCCGAACAGATTCCCGTGACCTTCACGATGGTCGCTGACGGCGACTTGACCGCAGAAGGCGGCATTACCTTGAAGAACACATGTAACGTTGTCTTCAACCTCACCGACTCCTATGGTGACGGTTGGAACGGCGCCCACTTAGATGTCAGCTTCGATGATGGCACTCCAACACAAAGCATGACCATCAGCAGTGGCAACGCTTCAGCCACTTACACTGTTGAAATCAGCAATGGCGTTCATGTTACCCTTAACTGGACCAGCGGACAGTGGGACAGCGAGTGCTCATTCACAGTGAAATATGAAGACGGTGACGATATCTACAATTGCACTTCCGTCCACAGCGGTCTCCTCTATGAGTTCGACTGCAACTGCGGTGGAGGTACGGCTGGAACATTCAACCCTGTAGAGAACTTGACCGCCGAAGTGGAAATCGGCTCTATCACCCTGACATGGGAAGCTCCCGAAGGCGCCATTAACTACATTATCAACCGCAATGGCATCGAGATTGCCCAAACCACAGAGGTCACCTTCCTCGATGAAGTTTTCACCGAGGCTTTATACACCTACTGCGTTACAGCTGAATATGCTGATGGCACAAGTTTGCCAGAGTGCATCGTTGTTAAGAGTGAACTCGGTGTCGATGAGAACGGAACCGAATTTGCAATCTATCCCAATCCTGTGAACAACATGCTGTACATTAACAGTAACAATGCTGAATTCAGCTATGAGATGTTCAACGGCATGGGTCAAAAGGTTGCCAGTGGTAATGCCACGGGCAATGCTCAAATCAGTGTCGACAACATGACCAAGGGCGTCTATTTCCTCCGCCTTACCTCGGGCACTCAAGTCCGCATGGAAAAGGTCGTTGTGGAATAACAACCTCCCTTTTTAAAAGAAAAAAGCTGCTCAAAAAAAACGAGCGGCTTTTTTCTTTTTACAATAATAGCAAATCTCTCTAACGATCCTCGAACACCGTAGACTTGGAGGCAACAGAGGCCGTCAAGAACCAACCAACCGCTCGATCGGAAGGTTGAATATTGGTATATACATTAGTTGGAGCACCCATCATAGGATTACTTCCCGACGACATGATCATACTGTAAACATACATCAAATAGTCGGCAGGGATGCTATAAAGGTCAACATGGATGCGGTCTCCATCTCTTAGAGTTGACTTACGGAACATATGAATCGGGATCTCCTTGTTGGCAGCCTGCATCTCAGGACCGTTGATGTAATATCCAGCATACCCGCCCACAGGGATGACCATCCGTTGTGTCAGCGTGTCGGTTAGCAAAGTGTCGTTTTTCGTCACCATCGGCATATATACAATGCTTTGATCGGGGAGGCTCATGAAATATGGATACAGCCACTCAATGGTATCACCGAAAATGACATTAGGGACCGTGTCTGCACCCCCATTGAAAGGCTTCACTACAACGCTGTCTATGCTCTCAACATTATTAGGCATGAAACTCTCCGCTTTTAAATGCAAAAACTCTCCTTCCGACTCAACATCGATAAACAAACGATAAAGAGTATTTTTCCTACCTGCCACAAGGTCTGTTAAATAATGACCCTCTCGTGATGCATCCTCATGATAATAAAAAGTATCAATACCGTCAGTGACATATACTGAGGCTCCTTTTATCATCTTAACCTCTTGATCATAAAAACCAGCCGTATAACTCAATATGGTTTCATGGTGCTTCATTTCATCAGTGAAAGACGCATCCACACCTATCATTGGAGTACCGTCCTCCAGATCAATCACAATATCTTCCGTGCAAGAGGCAACGAAAAACAACATTGCTGATAGCCCGAATAATATCTTTCTTTTTTTCATGACTTCAAAAACTAAAGTTATAAGAGATAGAAGGTACTGCGGAAAACAGATACATATTCTTAGTAGCTATACCTCCACTCCCATCTTGTTCAAAGGTAATGGCCCAGGTGTTGTGGTGAGCGTAGGCGTTATAAACTGACACATTGATTTCATGCTGCCATTTCTTATTCTTCAATTGTCCCAACTTACAGGTGAACGAGAGATCCAATCGGTGATAATCCGGATAACGGCTTTCATTACGTTTACCATTATACACTGCATAAGTCACCCCACCAAGGGTGTATTGCCCATATGGGAATGTCACAGGTTGTCCTGTGTTATAGATCCAATTGGCCGCGATGTTGATGCGAGGTGAGACCTCGTAATCGGCTACAACCACGAAATTATGGGGACGATCGTATGGTGAGCGATATTCCTTCCCATAATTGATACCTTCTATGGTACGGAAAGTCCTTGAATAAGTGTATGAGACCCAGCCCGTAAACTTACCCACGTTCTTACGAACCAAAAACTCGGCGCCATACGAACGACCCTTACCCGTCCGCAGTTCACCATCAATCAGTAGGTATCCATAAGTGATGGCATTATCCTTGAAGTCTATTACGTTTTTCATATCCTTATAATACACTTCAACTGAGGTCTCAACCGCATCGTTATGGAAGTTCCGGAAATAACCTATCGCCCATTGGTCACATTTTTGCGGCTTTACATTCGGACTCGTCGGGAACCAAACATCGAAAGGAAGACCTCCGGTGGCCGCCGACGCCACCTGAGCATATTGAACCGTACGTGAATAAGAAGCTTTGACAGACGACCGCTCATCAATTCGATACATAGCTGCCAACCGAGGTTCAGGGGCTATTACGGTGTGGAAAACCTCTCCTTTCCCATAATGCGAAGTGTCGCAAACCAAATGATTGTCATCAAAAACATACAAATCCTCTGCACCTATGTTTTGGAATCCCGACATGCGCATCCCAAAACGAAACGAAAAACTGGGGGTTGGAGTAAAGTCGTGGCTAAAATAAAGTCCGTGTTCCAAAGCCTTGCGAGACACAGACTCTGTTTGGTCGATTTGAAGATATTGCGCCAAAGCACCTCCCCTGTCATCAATCTCACCTTGTTTATATGACTGCAGTGCTGAAACGAAACCAAATTTAGTCATATGTTTCTCGTTCCATATCATAGCGAAGTCATAAGATAAACTAACCGCATCGGTGCCAGCTTTGATGGTAAAGTCATATGGGTCAAAGTCGATATCAATGCCGTAACGATAATGGGACCCTATAAGCGACAGGTTAGACGTCAAACGATCCGAGAAGACATGGTTCCATCGCAAAGTACCACTGGAGTTGCCGTATCCCAAACCAAACATTTTTTGCATTAGGAATTCATCATGTCCGTGATAGACAGAGGCAAACAGGCGGTTGTTTTTGTTCACAACCTGGGTCACTTTGGCATTCAAGTCGTAGAAATAGATCTTGGATTGGTTCAAATCATCACCCAAAAAAGGCAGGACCAAACCTGCATAAGTAGTACGACCGGCTACCATGACAGAGGTCTTTTGATCAAACAAGGGTGATTCAAGCATCAAACGACTGGTTACCAACCCCACACCTCCTTGACCCGACAACTTTTTCGGCATCTCGTCTTTGACCTGGACATCCAAGACAGAAGAAAGACGTCCTCCATAATTGGCTGGAATATCTCCTTTATATAAGGTGGCGTCCTTCACCACGTCATTGTTAAACACAGAGAAAAAGCCCAAGAAATGAGAAGCGTTATAAATAGGCGCCTGATCCAAAAGTATAAGATTATGATCTGTTGCACCGCCACGCACGCTAAAACCCGAGGAACCCTCTGATGCCGCTTGAACACCTGGCAACAACTGTATCGATTTAATAACATCCACTTCGCCCATCAAAGCAGGGATTTTTTTGATGGTAATCATATCAAGTGACTGTACGCTCATTGCCATCTCGCTGACATTACGGTCTTTCCTCTGACTGGTAACCTCCACTTCCGAGAGTTGCTCTGATTCAGGTTTCAACTTCATATTAATGGTTTGGGGCTTATTGCCGACACTCACCTTTTTGTTAAGGGTGCTGTACCCAATGTAGGAAACGCGCAACACATGTTCTCCTATAGGCAAATCCAAAGAATAGCGGCCTCTCTCATCAGTGGTAGTACCCACATGAAGCCCCTCTTCATATATGGAAACGCCTATCAAGGTCTCACCCGTATCGGCATCCTTGATGGCACCTGCTATCCGACCTTTTTGTTGCGCAAACGAGCTGACAGTCAGCACAAAAAGAAATATAAATGATATTACCAGTCTACGATGCATCTTTATCTCCGAATAATTGTGCAAAAATACGAAACATCAGGCATTCGCCGCTTGCTTTTTCGCCGAAACATTGGAAACATTCTTCAATCGCCTGCTCCCGGATTAGGCACATAACCCAACCGTGCCATTTTCTCAACTTCCAAAGAGGGTTGTCCAAATTCCTCCGTAATCTTACCCAATAGCAAATACACACCATCCCCTTGGAAAGGATATGCCTTCAACACGGTTGGAAAATGCACCGTGTCGAAAGCCTCTCCATTGCAATCAACAAAAGTTCCAAGAGCCATCCTCTCCCCTTTGCAGGTACGGACATATTTCACTGTGACCAACTTACCCAACATTCTATAGCGACTTCCCACAAAATGCAACATCTGCGAGGCCATCAGCTCACCCCGAAAATGGGTCTGTAGCAAGTCAAACCAAGTCGATGAGACAGGGAACCCGTACAACTCTATTTCATCGTAGGCGTTCTGCAAGAAATTGGTCGTAAAATCGGGAAATTCGAAATGCTGGTTTTCAAGTTGAAATAATGTTTCCGACTGTTGTTTTTTGCCCTGTCTTTTGTTGAGATGGGCCTGCCACAGCAATTCAGCCTTGGGCTTTTTCGTAAAGTTGAAAGCACCCCCGCGGATTAGCAGGACAAGTTGTTCCAACTCAAACGGCACCCGTGCCATAAAGTCTTCCAAGTTGGCGTAAGACCCTCGTGCTTCGCGTTCCGCAAGAAAACGCTCCACAAAATGTTGCTCAAGACCTTGCAAATGTACAAAGCCCATAAAAACGGTACGTCCGTTTAACAGGGTGAGATAGCTACTTCTGTTGACACAAGGTAAGTGCACCTTCGCCCCCATGCGCCGCGCTTCGTTGAAGTAGAACCAAGTCTGGTAGAAGCCGCCAAAGTTGTTGATGACAGCCACCTGAAACTCAAGTGGATAATGGCTCTTTAGATAGAGGCTCTGATAACTCTCAACGGCATATGAGGCAGAATGTGCCTTTGAGAAAGAATAGCCCGAAAACGATTCAATCTGTCGCCACAACTCTCTCACCAAATCATCGGGATAGCCTTTGGCCTTGCAGTTGTCGAAGAAACGCTTGCTGACTTCCTCAAATTCCGACTTGTCCCGCATCTTATGTCCCATCATGCGACGCAGCACATCGGCCTCAGCCAAGTCAAGACCCGCGAAACAATGCCCCACCTTGAGTACATCCTCCTGATAAATCATCACGCCATAGGTCTCGGCGAGAAGTTTCTTTAGCAATGGATGTTTATAATCCACTTCCTCAGGATGATGGAAACGTTTGACATACTCACGCATCATGCCTGAACGGGCCACACCTGGCCGTATGATTGAGCTAGCAGCCACCAAGGTCTTATAGTCGGAGCAGTGTAACTTGCGCAGCAGACCACGCATGGCAGGACTCTCGATATAGAAACAGCCACAGGTCTCAGCCTTGAATAGTTGGCGGCGTATCAATTCGTCTTCTTTCAACGCATTGATTTGGTGGATGTCGATGTGGACTCCATGACTACGCTCCACCATCTCCACCGCATCGCGGATGTGGGCAATGCCACGCTGGCTGAGAATATCCATCTTGTCCAAGCCAAGTTTTTCTGCCGAATACATGTCGTATTGTGTCGTCGGAAATCCTTTGGGCGGCATGTCGATGGCAGTATAATCAGTGATAGGATTTTCGGTAATCAGCACACCGCCTGCATGGATGGAACGCTGACGCGGGAAGTCGCGGAGGCGTTCGGCAAACGACAGAATCTGTTGACCGATGAAATACTGCTGGGCAAACTCTTTCGGGTTGTGCTCCATTTGATCGATTTCCCCTTTTGGCAAGCCAAACACCTTGCCTAGCTCACGGCAAAGAGAATTGTCTTGAAAGGTTACCGTTGCACCCAGCAAAGCCACATGCTCCTGACCATATTTCTCGAAGATATGTGCAATGATTTTGTCACGGTCTCGCCATGAGAAGTCGAGGTCGAAGTCGGGTGGGCTGCTCCGCATGGGATTAAGGAAACGCTCGAAGTACAAATCCAACTCAATAGGATCCACATCTGTGATTTTCAAGCAATAAGCCACCACGCTATTGGCGCCACTGCCACGCCCCACATGATAAAAACCTTGTTTCATAGCAAACTGGACAATCTCCCAAGCGATGAGAAAATAGGCGCAGAAGCCCATCCGCTCGATGATGTCCAACTCCTTCTCGACGCGACGGTAAGCGGTCTTGTTAGCCTTCCCATAACGATAGAGCATCCCATCGAATGCCAGCTTATGCAACAGCTCACGATCGTCATAGACATTACCAGTGAAGCAACGCTTGCTTTTCACACTTTGATCCAAACTGATTTCACATTGCCCAAGAATACGCTCTGCATTCTCGATGAGTTGAGGATAAAGTGCAAAAGAAGCCTTCAAACGCTCAGCAGGTAGCAGAATCTCATCAGGGGCGGCACAAGTCTTAGGATCCAAACGTGAAATCAACACATTTTCGTCGATGGCCCGCATACACTGATGCAGCTCGAAATCGGCTTCTTCCGCAAAGGAGACGGGCTGCATGGCGACGAGTTTGTCAAACGACTCGCAAGCAAACATTTTTGTCAGCTGGGAGAGACGTACACCGAGGAATTCATTCGCTCTCAGCTGATTTTGCCGCCGTTTGCCGAAAGGATAAACCACAAAAACCTGTTCCCATTCAGGTGCCAATTCGGGATAAAGCTGTTTTGTGAAGTTGTGTTGGGTCAAGAAACGGTTTAGCTCGGCGAATCCCGCGTTGTTTTTGGCCAAAGCCACATAAAGCAACTCATTGCTATTGCGAAATTCCACACCGACGACGGGACGAACGCCTTTCTTATGGCATTCGAACACGAAATCGGCGACCCCCATTGTTGTGTTGATGTCGGTCAAAGGCAAAACGGCATAACCCATCGCGGCGGCCTTGCTAACCAGGTCCGCAATCGGCATCGTTCCGTAACACAGACTGTTATATGAATGTACGTTTAATAACATTACCCTGCCGCCCGATGTATGATTTGTTCTCCAAAACGCAATTTAATCTTATCCATGGCAGCATACAATTGCGTCAGTTCCATATTGTCGTCAAACAAAGCCAGTTGCGGTGCCCCGCTGACCAGCTCGCTGAAACGCACACCCACCAGTCGTATCATCATCCGTCGGTTATACAGCTTGTCGAAGATGCCATTCACCGTTTCGCGTAGCACGTGGTCGAAAGCGGTGTAAGGGATACGTTGCTGCATGTCGTGCGTGTCGAAATTGGAATAGCGAATTTTCACCGTCACGCAACCCGTCAGCTTATGCTGCGAGCGCAGGTCAAAACCCAGGCTCTCCACCATATGTGCCAGACATTGCCGGATAGCCATAACATCAATGGTGTCCTGCTCGAAAGTGCGTTCCTTGCTGATAGACTTCCGTTCCTGATAAGGGCACACCGGCGTGCTGTCGTGCCCATTAGCCTTCATCCAGATGTCTAGGCCATGTTTTCCCATCGCTTGTTCTACCGCAATCGGTGGCAGACGGCGCAACGTACCAATCCTCTCTACGCCCATCGAACGGAGCAGATAGCAGGTCTTCTCACCCACCATAGGAATCTTCCGTACCGATAGCGGGTCGAGGAAGCTATTAATATTAGGCGTGGCAACCTGCAACTCGCCGTTAGGTTTGGCCTGCCCCGTGGCAATCTTCGACACCGTTTTATTTTCAGACAAACCAAATGAAATCGGCAAGCCCGTCTCTCTGATAATGCGCTGCCGCAGCTCGTGCGACCATAACTGACAATCGTGGAAACGGTCCATGCCCGTCAAGTCAAGATAATGCTCATCGATCGACATCTTCTCATAGACAGGTGCGCTGTCGGCAATGATGTCGGTCACCAAACGAGAATAACGGCTATAGAGTTCCATGTCGCCACGAATGAACACAGCCTGAGCGCACAACTGCCGCGCCATCCGCATCGGCATGGCCGAATGCACTCCGAACTTTCGCGCCTCATAACTGCATGTCGACACTACACCTCTATCCGACATGCCTCCCACTATGACGGGTTTGCCTTCCAAAGAAGGATTCACCAGACGTTCCACCGACACGAAAAAAGTGTCCAAATCCAAATGCAAAATCGTCCTTTCCATCATTTTTCTCCTTTTTTCGTCTAAAATGCTTACATTTTCCAAAAAAGTTGTACTTTTGACGAGTTTTTAATCAAAATGTTCGCCGTAAAACTAATCATTATATTTGATATGGAACATAAAAAACGAAGAAAATTTCTTAAATTTTAAATCTTGAATCTTAAATCACACAATATCATGTACATCAATTCGAACATAAAATTTTTGCGCAAGCACCGCAACCGCACCCAAGACGATGTGGCTTTCGCGCTGAATATGAAACGCTCCACGCTGAGCGGCTACGAAAACGGCGTTTCCGAGCCCAACCTCGAAGCCTTGATTGCCTTCTCCAAGTATTTCGGCATCGCCATCGACACCTTGGTAAAGGTCGATTTGAGCAGTATCAGTCCTCTGCAACTTTCTCAACTAGAACGCGGCTACGACGTGCATCTGAAAGGCAGCAACCTACGTGTGCTAGCCACCACCGTCAATGCCGACAACGATGAGAACATCGAACTCGTCACCGAAAAGGCCAAGGCAGGCTATGCCACGGGATTTGCCGATCCCGAATACATCAAGGTGCTACCCACCTTCACCATGCCCTTCCTCTCGCACGACCGCAAGTACCGCACTTTCCAGATCAGCGGCGACTCGATGCTACCCATCCCCGATGGATCCTATGTCACCGGAGAGTATGTTGTCGACTGGACCTACATCCGCAGCGGCCAGCCCTACATCGTCCTCACCCAAGATGACGGCATCGTCTTCAAAATCGTCGACAACAAAATCGAGCACGAAGGCAAACTCACGCTCAGCTCTCTCAACCCGCTCTACCATCCCTACGACCTGTCCACCGCCGACATCAAGGAAGTGTGGAAATTTGTGCATTACATCAGCGCGGAAATGCCACAGCAACGCGAAAACCGCTTCCGTGAGGAACAGCTGATGCAAACCGTTCAGGAACTGAAAAAACAAGTGGAAGAGATACAGTTACGGTTGAACATTTAAAGGCCCTAAATCTGCCAAACGACAGTTATCTTTAAATCGGCACAATTTTTGCAATATTTATTTGTTATATAACAAAGACAACAACCCAAAAATCGTTTTATCATGAAGAAAGTTTTTTTAAGTTTGATGCTCTTCTGCGGCTTGGCCCTGATCGGCACCAGTTGCAAAGACAACAACAATGGAAACAATGGCAACGTCACCCCTGAAGTGCAAACAGGAGCACTGACCGTCGGCAGCAACACCGCCGACATCGTCACCGCCAAAGCTGTCAAGTATGGACAAAAGAATGCAATCGTACTAGCTTCCAAAGAGATGACAGCCGCCGACAACGAAGGCATCGCCATCATCTTCAACGGCAACATCGTCCCTGGCACCTATACGATGGGCAACAACACGAAAGACCCTGTCCCCACTGTGGTTGGATTCCATGAATTTAACCTCGGCGAGCTTCCCTTCATCATGGGCGCCGACACCTTATTCTATGGCGACACCTATTATTGGATGAACGGCGTGCTCTCCGTCACCGAAAATAACGGCACCTACACTGTCATTCTGTCACAAAGCATGGGTACCAACCACGACGGCCAGACCGCCCAGTTGGCCCTCAACTTCCAAGGTACACTGCCGCCTTATCAGTTCGATGCCGACAACAAGTTCAAAATCGGAAATATCGAAAGTCCCATTGGTCTGGCAGGCATCACCGCCTTGAACGGATTGAGCTCATTGGGGCTTGATGTCAAGTCAATGCTCTTCATGTCGGCTGATCGCAAGCGCTTCTTCATCGTCAGCTATCTTGGCGGCCAAGTCGTCGACGGCGAGTATAACCTCGGTTACCTCGGCACGCCTTATCTGCCCGTGTTCCCCTGCGTGCACGTTGCCCTCGATGGTGACTTCTGGACTTTCCAGCCCCAGACAGGCTATATCGCCAAGAGCGGCACCTTGATGGTCGTCACCAATCCTGACGGTACCAAGACTGTTACCATGGAGAACCTGAAGTTGAAGAATGTCGAACACGACAGCGAGTTCTTCTTCCCCATCCTCGACGGCTACCTGCAATATCACGGCTACATGTATGAGCTGAGCCTGTAATCTTAAATCATTCATAAATCAAGCCCGGATGCACTGCATTCGGGCTTTTTCATTATTTTTGCAGAAACTGTTCTACCATGAGAAACAAGCTCCTCTTTTTCCTCTGCCTCTTCGCGATAAACGCCATCGCACAAAACACCCATATCCTTCCCACCCCACAACAAGTCGTGATGCAGGAAGGCCATTTCGTTTGGAATGAAGACATCGTGCTCACTTACGATGCCTCCGATGCCGAAATTAGCCAAATCGTGACAATGTTGCGCCAGGATTTAAGTCAAATCAACGGCAAAACCATACAGTTTTCACGCGGGGTCATTAAGGGCAAACGCTTCATCGAGCTCATCAAAACCGACCACCTCGGCGTGAACGAGAACGAAGACCAAGCCTATAAGATGACCGTCAACCCTAACTTCATCCGCCTTGAAGCCACTTCCAACACAGGGCTTTTCTACGCAACCCAAAGTCTGAAACAACTCTACCGCTACTCCTTTTTAAGCAACAAAGGCGAAATCATCATCCCTTGCATGACCATCACCGACTGGCCCAACTTCAAGATTCGCGCGTGGCAAGATGACATCAGTCGCGGTCCCATCGTCAGCATGGAATATTTGAAAAGACTCATTCCGCAAATGGCTGAATGCAAACTCAATGCGTTCTCACTCTACACCGAGCACACCTTCAAGACCAAGTGCCACCCCGACATTGCTCCCACCGATGCCTTCACCGCCGAGGAAATCAAGGAATTAGAGGACTTTTGCAGACCATATCACATCCAAATCATTGGAAATCAGCAATGCTTCGGACATTTTAAGGAGATCCTGTGCAATCCGTTTTACAGCGACCTTGCCGACACAAAATGGAACCTCAACCCTGCCAAAGAGGAGACCTATAAGTTCCTTGAAGACCACCTAAAAGAAGTGGCAAATGCCTATAAGTCACCTTATTTTAACATCAATTGCGATGAGACAGAAAGCCTTGGACAAGGTTATGCCAAAGCATACGTGGATTCCATCGGGGCAGAAAAGGTCTACTATCAACATATCAATCGCGTCAATCGTATGTTGCGTCCCTATCGTAAGCGCGTGATGATGTGGGGCGACATTGCCGACCAACACCCTGAAATCCTTAACAATTTAGATGACGACCTTTCCCTCATCGCTTGGAGTTATGTGGGCATCGACAGCTTCGACGACTTCCTGAAACCCTATGTCAAATCAGGACGTAATTTCTTCGTCGCCCCAGGTGTAAGCCTCTCCGAAAGGGTATGGCCGAAGCATTATGAATTCAAGAAAAACATCGTCAATTTGTGCCGGGATGGTTACAAAAACGGAGCAATCGGCGTCATCAACACCTGTTGGGACGACTTCGGCGAGTCGCTGACCAACTGCGCCTTATACGGACTTGCCCTAGGCGCTGAGTCAAGCTGGAATTCCGCCACTACCCAAGACCGTGACCTTGAAACCGACTTTGCAGTCCATTTCTTAGGCAGCCTTTCCAACAAGCTTTGCCAGCATCTTGACGAAATCTCAGAATGGACAAAAATCGACGGCATTGGCAAATTTAGCGCCATGACCGAACCTATGACACCTTTTTACCCCGCCCTTGTCAACGATTCCATCAAAGCATTGAACCAGAGAGCTTCCATATCGCTTTCTGTTTTGGAGAAAACTTTGCTAAGCGACAAAAAACAAATTAAGAAAAATGCTGATCTTTTCGACAACGCCCTTTATGCCGTACACCGCATGAGATGGTGCGCCGAAAGAAACGTTGCCCGATGCCAACTCTACCGCACCTACAACGACCCTTCCGATGCCAACATTGCCAAAAGCAAAAAAATGCTTCGTGAATTGACGACTTCGTTACACAATCTGAAAAAAGACTACGTGAACGTGTGGAATATCGAAAGTCGCCCCTATTGGCTCGACGTCAATTTGAAGAAATACGATGACATTGCCAGAGAATTACAACAACTTGAATATCTGCCTTTTATTGAGCCAACAACCGATAAAAACGGAAATGCATCCATCGAGCTGAATACTGTTTTTGGCAACAAGAAAATTCGCTATACCATTGACGGAAAAGAAGTTACATCGAACGACTCCATCTATAATAAACCCATCGTTTTGGAGCGTCCCTGCCTTGTGAAAGCCGCCTGCTTCGACGCCTTAGGCGAACCCGTTTGCGCTGAACGTTATTTTTGTTACCACAAGGGCATGGGCAGGCTGAAACAACTCAATAGCCCAGCAGGCAATTATCGTCCCGAATACTCGGGCGGTGGCGATGGCGCTCTTCTTGACGGCAGTCTTGGCAGCGACGACTACACTGACGGCCACTGGCAAGGTTTCTATGGCATCGACGCCGACCTTGAGATTGATTTCGGCAAAGTCCAAAGAGTCAACGCTCTGAATATCGGGTTCTTGGTAAACGCTCACGATTGGATTTTACGCCCTGATGTAGTCGAAGTCTACACTTCTAATGATGGTAAGAACTACAAAGCCTCTAAAACCTTCTCTATAAAAACCGAGATACCGCTGACGGGCAACCACACCTTCCGCGAACGCTTCGAACTACCCTCCCTTTCGACACGTTACTTGCGTATTGTAGTGAAGAACCCTGGAAAACTGCCCGAGGGCTTGCCTGGCAGCGGGTACGATTCTTGGATTTTTATGGATGAGATCAGCGTGGACTGACCATTAGTATCTCCGTGTCTTTCTATAATTCAAGCCCAGTTCATAATACTGAGTTACGATCTCAGCACCCGTTAGTTCCACTTCCAAAACGCTGTTTTCCTTAATCAGACTTTTCGGTGATAACAATTCGGTCCGTAACTCTCCTTCCTGCAAATCTCGAAGCAAATAGGTTTCTTCTGTCAACACACGTTGCTTCTTTCCTTTTTCAATCAACCGCACATGCAGTTTGATCTGCGTTACCTTCCCAGGACCTAAATTGTGCATGTCAATTTGAAGCCGGCAATTTGCCTTTTCAAAAGCATGTGCCGACTGCGATTCAAATTGCACACCTTTGATGAGAATCTTTGGAGTATCGTCAACAGGAACCGCCTCCATCGCAGAAGATTTATAGTCTTCGGGAATCTGACCGATCTTCCAATTTGGCATGGTCGTTTCAAGATAATAGTACTTCTTTCCTTGGAAAAGCAAATAACGGTCGGCCTCTACCCCATCGCAGTACAGACCAACAGCCATATGATCTGGCAGCACTAATAAAATGAAATCCACATCCATTTCATATAATATGGCCGCCAACAACGCCACTTTGTCCTCGCAGTCACCACAACCATCCACAAGTGTTTCGACAGGATAACGCACATACTCCTCAACACCCTTTGATTCGGAATCAAAAGCATAAGGGAGCGACTGGACAAAAGCAAGCGCCATTTTGCTTTTTTCAATATCCGATATGGCGCCCTTTGTGAATTCATTGGCGATGGAACGCATTAACAACCTATCATGCTCCGAAACCATGAATCCAAAGAAATGAGGTGGCACATTACCATCTTCAAACTGATAATGGTAAACCAAATGTTCACGCTCATTTCTATAATAGTCGTACAGACTTTTGCTGATATTCAACGTTATAGAGCACTGCTTCCCATTACATTTCCATGAATGCTCCACTTCATAGTAATCATCCCATTCCACCACAGAATGTGCGGATAGCATGAGACAAATGAACACCAATAGAAAAATAAGATACAAGCGTACTCGCATGGGAAGTCTTTTCCCAATGGAACGCAAAAACTGTGCAAAAATTGCAGGTTATTTTCCCCAATAATAGAAATCCTTCACCTCTTTCAGCAATTCCTTAACAGCTGCCTCCAGTTGCTCATCAACGCCATCAGCCATCTTTTCGGGTGTGTTGCGCACTTTCACATCGGGCTCCAGCTGCGTATTCTCAAGCCAGTTGCCCTGTTCGGTGCGGTAACCAACCACCGGCAAGCCGAAATACAACGACGGATCTTGCAAGGTCTCCCAAGTCACGCTCGACATGGTGCCAGGCACGGGCATACCCACAAGGCTACCCATCTTCTTATGCTTATAGACCCAAGGCGTGCCGTGCGCATTGCTGTAGTTGGCCTCGCCGATGATCAT
>DBXU01000152.1:28738-52175 GCA_002310075.1 Bacteroidales bacterium UBA1204
GGCATCACGCAGGCCACGCTGTCGTTGATGACTTGTTCAAGGTATTTCTCGCCGCTGAAGAGGATCTCGATGTCCTCATGCAGACGTCCGCCGCCGTTGAAACGCGTGTCGATGACAATGCCATCGCAGAGGTTGTATTTGCCAAGGATTTGTGAATATACGTCACGGTAGCTGGCGTCGCCCATGCTTTTGATGTGGACATAGCCCAAGCGTCCGTTGGACAGTTTCTTCACCGTCTCCTCATTGTGTTTCACCCAACGGTTGTAAAGCAACTCGTTCATCGCACCATGGCTGATAGGCTTCACCGTCTCGTCCCAAGTCTTGCCGCCGTCTTTGAGGGTCACCAAAACGGTCTTGCCCCGCTTGCCATTGAGCAGCGGATAGTAATCCATACCCTTGGTGATCTCCACGCCATCAATCTTTTCGATGATGCAACCCGCCTTCACTTTCGACTTCTGTTTGTCAAAAGGACCGCCTTCAACAACCTCCGCAATCTTCAAGCCGTCGCCCTTGTAATCAAGGTCGAGAAGCACACCAAACTCAGCCGTGGCATCGCCTTTGCTCGAAGGACGATAACCTGATCCCGTGTGAGACACATTCAGCTCACCGAGTATTTCGCTCAACATTTCGGAGAAGTCGTAGTTGTTGTTGATATGCGCCAAAAAAGGCTGATAGGCCTCTTTCATCAACGCCAGGTCCACACCATGATGGTCTTTCATGAAGAAACGTTTCTCAATTTGAAGGAAGACATGTTCAAACATGTATTCACGTTCCTCGGTAAGGTTGAGTTCCATAGTGGCATCATATTTAATGGGTGTCGACTTGCCGCTCTTATCGAGTTTCTGCAAGTTATTACCAGAGAGCACAAAGAGATTATCACCATTCATTCTCAACTGTGCCCCACCTTGTCCTAGCTTCTTCGTGATCTTCATCGACTTTTCGCGCACATCCATCTCCCAAAGGTCGTAGCCCTTCTCAAACGAGGTCATGAAATAGAACTTCTCGCCGTCCTTTGACAGTACCATTCCGCTCAAACTCGACGACATGGGCGTCAGACGAATGACACGGTCTTGCAGATGCTCCAAGTCCACCTCTATCTTCTTGGCTTCCTTGGGTTTCTCGTCTTTCTTTTCATCTTTTTTGTCCTTTTTCTTGTCCTTGCCTTCGTCTTTGGGCTCGTCTTTCTTATTGTCTTTATCTTTTCCACCTTTTTCTGTTTCCTTCAGCAAGGCATACTCCTCTTTGTTTAAGCGGAACTTGTCGTAAGCATCCTGGTTCATGAAAGCAATGAACGCATCGTTTTGGCTGCCCCATGAGGCATGTGAGCGCATACCATAACGGTTGGAACGATAGATAATGGCATTGCCATCGAGCACCCACTGTGGGCTACCGTCGATATAGGCGCTCTCAGTGATATTGTAAATGGTCTTTGAACCATCAGCCTTCACGATGCCGATGTCGGAATAGGGATCACGCATGTGGGAAATCAGGGTCAGGGCGAACCACTGACCGTCGGGCGACCACTCGTAGGAAAAGCCGTAATCGTCGGTTTCATAATGCTGGCATCCATCGGTGATCTGGCGCACCGTTTTCGAAGCCACATTATAGACTTTCAACACACTACGGTTCTCAATAAAGGCGATTTCCTTGCCATCGGGCGAATAGGTTGGAGCGATGCGCTCAATACCATCGTTGTCGAATAGAGGTTTCTCCTCAACCAGCGTGGCATAGGCAAAGTTGTAGTCGTCTTTCCGTTCAATGGTAGCTTGGTAAAGGTTCCAGTAACCGTCACGCTCCGAGGCATAGACGATGGTGCGGCCATCCTTCGAAAAGGAAGGGTTACGTTCGGCTTGCGCCGTATGTGTAATCTGCTTGGTGGTAGCATATTCGTCCACACCGGTTACGAAGAGTTCGCCGCGTGAGATGAAGGCGATCAACTTGCCGTCATCGCTCAACGCGAAGTCACCTATGCCCTTGAAATCCTGTTTTACCAATTGATCGGATTCCTGGTCGTTGACGATTTCGACATTCACCTTTTGTGGCTCACTTCCAATACGTTGGGTATAGATTTCACCCAAATAGCCATAGCACAACAGACCGTTATTGGCCACACTCAAGAAACGCACAGGATGCGTCTTGAAGTGGGTCACCGCCTCCACCTGTTCAAGGTTGTCAGCGGGAGCCTTATAGACATTGAAACTGCCATTGTTGCGCTCACTCAAGAACACAACATCCTTATAGCCAGGCAAATATCGAGGATCACGGTCTTCACCAACATTGGTTGTCAAAATGGTATGCGTCTTTTTCTTGGCGTTGTAATACACTACATCGCGAGCCACAGAAGACACATGATGTTTACGCCACACGTTCTCACTGCCTTTGCGGTCATAGTAAAGGAACGACTTGCCGTCCTTGTCAAACGACATGCTGCTTACGGGCACGGCCACCACCTGTTCGGGACGACCACCTTCAATGCTTACCTTATATAATTCAGTAATCCAACCAGAGGCAAACTGCACATTCTCAGCAGCCTTCTGGATTTGGGCAGAGTAATAGATCTCCCTACCGTCAGGAGAGAAAGCCAATGGCATCTCCGTAGCCGAGTTTGTCGTAATGCGTTTTGCAACACCGCCTTCAGCCGAAACAAGATACACGTCAAAGTTACCATTTCGGTCGGTGGAAAAGGCAATCTGTTTGCCGTCAGGTGACCAAATCGGATCGCCATCATAAGCGGCATTAGTAGTGATTTGCAGGGCTTTGCCACCTTGGGCGTTCACCACATACACATCGCCTTTGTAACAAAAGGCAATCTTGTCACCTTGAGGCGAAATCACATTGTGACGCATCCACAAGGGTTGGGCTGAGAGTTGGAATGCCACTGCTAACAGGGCGATTAGAAACAGCTTTTTCATAGTTTTATTTATTGATATTCATTTATTTAACTCTAAACCAAAACACAGACTCATCCTCCAAGAACAATTCCAGTTTGTCGCCGACATGCACTTCGCCAACACCCTGAGGAGTGCCTGTAAAGATATAATCGCCTTCTTTTAACGTAACGAAACGCGACACATAAGATACAATCTTATCGAAACTGAAAATCATGTCACAGCTATGCCCTTTTTGCACCCATTCATCGTTGAGTTTCATTCCAAAAACAATATCCTCAGAATGTTTCAACTCGCTGATCTTCTTAAACGCTCCAATAGGTGCTGAGCCATCAAAGGATTTGGCTATTTCCCATGGAAGGCCTTTGGCCTTACACTCCCGTTGAAGGTCACGGGCAGTAAAGTCGATGCCTACGGTTATGGCATCATAATAGTTGGAGGCAAAACGCTCTTCTATGGAACGACCCGACTTACAAATTCGAAGCACCAACTCCGTTTCATAATGAATCTCCTTCGAAAAATCAGGATAAAAGAACGGATTGTGGGGTAAAAGCAAAGCCGTTGCGGGCTTCATGAAAAACAATGGAGTCTTGGGCAAATCATTGTCAAGCTCCTTGATATGAGCCAGATAATTACGTCCTATACAGATGATTTTCATTGCATTAATGTTTTACAGTTTTGCCACCCATTCGCAACTTGATGGCTGTTACTACCTTCTTCGTATACCGAGGAAAATCATTCTTCATAATCCAATCGTAATAAGGAGGCTCCATACGGAAGACGTCTTCCACACGCCTGCCTTTGTGTTTGCCAAACATAAAGACCTCCTTCCCTTCTTCGTCAAAGATAATTTGCCCCGAGAGGTCGGCATTTTTATGATGGGCAGAAAACGCAGAAAGCTGCTTCATGTCGTTGGTAGGCCCCTGCGACCTATTCCCCTTTCCATCCTCATAATCAACGCCTTGATACTTATCAAGCATGGCTTGAAGCACATCATAGGTCGCTTTGGTATCAGCCATAGCACCGTGGGCGCCCTCCAACTCGGCATGACAAAAATAGCGGTATGCACTTTTCAGGTTTCGTGGCTCCATCTTCATATATATATTCATCACATCAATGAAATCACGGCCTTCCAAATCGAAGTCATAATCCACACGCAGAAATTCCTCCACTAACATTGGAAGGTCAAATTTCAGAATGTTATAACCCGCCATGTCAGCGTTTCCAATAAACAGCGCTATCTCTTTTGCTTTCTCACGAAAAGTAGGTTTTCCAGCTACCATCTCATCAGTGTAGCCATGCACCGACGTGGATTCAGGGGAAATCGGCATCTCAGGGTTCAAAAGCCATACTCGCTGCTCTTCCTCACCATTCACATTCACCTTCAACACGCTGATTTCTACGATGCGGTCGTGGGACGTGTTCAACCCAGTGGTCTCCAAATCAAAAAAAGCGATCGGCCGTTTTAGATTCAGTTTCATTTTTATAGTAGTTTTATTTGATTGCAAAAATAGCACATAAAAAGCAATGCTATTTATTTTTTTCCTACTTTTGCCAGCGATTATCAAAACAAAATCACAAATACAAAACAACAAATTATTGAAAGACAAGATGGAAGAAATGGAAATGTACGGTAAGGAAGATTTATTCTCCAAAGCTGTCAAAGCTGGTAAGAGAACATATTTCTTCGATGTGAAGACCACCAAGAACGATGAAAAATACATCACCATCACTGAGAGCAAGCGTCGCTTCGACAACGAACAAAATCGTTTCTTTTACGAGAAACACAAGATTTTCCTTTACAAAGAAGACTTCGAAAAAGTTACCAAGGGCCTGACGGACGCCATCAAATACATTGAAACCGGCGAGTATCCAGAGGATTATTATGATGAGCACACTCCCAACACCATCGAAGGTGAAAGCAACACCGAAATTGATAGTGCCATCGACAAATGGTTCGACGACCTTGACAAATAACAACACCAAATAACAGTACGAAGGCCGCAGAAATGCGGCCTTTTTTATTTCAACAACACGGGACGTGAAAAACTTATCAACACTTTCCCATTTTGTTGATAACTTTCCCTTTTGGCAAACAATAAACAAAGGCAAAATAACGTACTTTTGTTGCGAAATTTTTGACTGAAAAATGAGTAAGATCATAGCTATAGCAAACCAAAAAGGCGGCGTGGGAAAAACCACCACCGCTATCAACTTGGCGGCAAGTTTGGCTGTCCTTGAACACAAAACCCTTCTTATCGATGCCGATCCACAAGCCAATGCCACTTCAGGTGTCGGTATCGACCCAAAAACGGTTGAAACCAGCATTTATGAATGCATCATCGATAATGTCGACCTCAAAACCGTCATCACGGAGACCGAAACTCCCAACCTGTTTCTTGTTCCCGCCCATATCGACCTGGTTGGAGCCGAAATTGAGATGATCAACTTGCCACAACGCGAGCACATGATGCGAAAGTCATTAGACACCATCAAAGACGATTTTGACTTCATCATCATTGACTGTTCTCCTTCTTTGGGCCTCGTCACCGTCAACGCTCTTACAGCCTCCAATTCGGTCATCATCCCAGTTCAATGCGAATATTTTGCTCTTGAGGGATTAGGCAAGTTGCTCAATACCATCAAAATCGTGCAAACGCGTCTCAACCCCGACCTTGACATCGAAGGCATCCTGCTCACCATGTTCGACACTCGCTTGCGCCTTTCGAAGCAAGTCGTTGAAGAAGTGAAAATGCATTTCCAGGACATGGTGTTCAACACCATCATCAACCGTAACACAAGATTGAGCGAAGCCCCGAGCTTTGGCAAGACCATCATTATGCATGACGCAGGCAGCACCGGCGCCATCAACTACCTTAACCTGGCACGTGAAATCCTTGAGAAAAACCATCTAACTACCAATAACGAATAACCACCATGCCCGACAAAAACAGAAAAGCCTTGGGTCGTGGCCTTGACGCCATACTACAAAGCCCCGAAACTGATATTACCAGCAAAGACATTAGCGGCAACTATGTTGCCGGCGCCATCGCCGAAATCGACGTAGACCTTATCGAAACCAACCCGTTCCAGCCAAGAACCGAATTCGACGAAACGGCCTTACGTGAATTGGCACAATCCATCAAAGAACAAGGCGTCATCCAGCCTGTCACCGTCAGAAAACTCGGGTACAACAGATACCAGCTCATCTCAGGAGAACGTCGCTTGAGAGCCTCGAAGATGGCTGGACTGAAGAAGATACCCGTATTCATACGCGTAGCCAATGATGAACAAATGCTTGAACTCGCACTCATCGAGAATATTCATCGCGAGAACCTCAACGCCATCGAAGTGGCCATCTCATACCAACGTCTCATCGACGAATGCGGTATGACTCAAGAAGAAGTGAGCGACAAGGTGGGAAAAAGCCGTAGCGCAGTGGCCAATTTCTTACGGCTACTGAAGCTTCCTGCCGAAGTCCAGATTGCCATTCGTGACGGTCACATCACCATGGGACACGCCCGAGCTCTCATCAACATTACCGACAAGGAAGAGCAACTGAAACTTCTCCAACAAATCATTATGGATGAGATGAACGTCAGGCAGACCGAGGAAATGGCAGAAAAAGCCAAAGGTAATGCCAAAGAAAAGAAACAGACCAATTTCATCCCTGAGCACTTCAAGAGTAAAATCAAAAAACTTTCACAGACCCTTAACACCAAAGTGAAAGTAAAACGCAACATCAAAGGACAAGGCAGCGTCGTCATCGACTTTAAAGACGAAGCAGAGTTCGACCGCATCATGGAAATGTTCAACAACAAATAAAAGCCATGGCTCGCCGCTTTTTGCTTTTTGGTGTGTTGTTTTTACTTCTTGGCTCACAACAAGTCGAGGCCCAAAAGCCTCATAGCCCTAAAAAAGCCACCATCATGTCGGCATGCCTCCCAGGATTAGGACAGGTTTACAACAAAAAATGGTGGAAAGTTCCCATCGTATATGCCGGCCTTGGTGGTCTTGGCTATCTGGCTTACAGCAACCATTACGAATATCGCTCCTACCTTCACGCCTACGAGTTTAAAACAGGAGATTTGCCAGAAGGAACGACTCTCAATCCATACGAGACCGATTTGGCCAACAAATATGCTGAAGGTCAGCTGCAAACCTATAAGGAATCATATCGCCGCGACTTCGAGTTGTACTGCATCCTTACCGCCGCATGGTATGGACTCAACATACTTGACGCCTGTGTTGACGGACACCTCTATTCTTATGACATCAGCGACGACATCAGCCTTAGCATCGACCCTTATTTGCCCTTAGATGCAACACCCGCGACGATGCCACAATACGCTCAAGTTGGATTGTCATTTAACTTTAATTTCTAAACCATGAAAATCGCTCTGATCGGATACGGGAAGATGGGTCACGAAGTGGAAAAAGCCGCCATCGCCCGTCAACATAAAATCGTTGTCACCATCGACAACCCCAAGGAATGGGAGGAACGCATCGGGCTATTGAAACAGGCCAATGTAGCCATCGACTTCAGTCAACCCGACCAAGTTGCGGCCAACATCAACCGCTGCTTCGACCAGCACATACCCGTCGTGGTAGGCACTACAGCCTGGCAAGATCATTTCGAGGTAATCAAAAAGCGCTGCCTCGACGAGAAACAAAGCCTCTTCCACGCCCCTAACTTCAGCATCGGGATGAACATCATGTTCCTGCTCAACAAACAGTTGGCAAAGTATGCTGAAAAGTACGGCTACCAACTCTCAATGGCCGAAACGCATCATATCCACAAATTGGACAAACCCAGCGGCACCGCCGTGAAATTGGCCAACGACATCCTTTCCATCAACCACAACTACAACCATTGGAGCATTGAAGAGCCTGCCGACCACACTTTATTCATCAAGGTGACTCGTGAAGGCGAAGTGAACGGCATTCACAGTGTGATAGCAGAATCACCCGCAGATAAAATCACCCTCACCCACGAAGCCTTCAACCGCCAGGGCTTTGCCATTGGCGCCATCGCCGCAGCAGAGTTCCTCATCGGAAAGTCGGGCGTATTCGACATGGAGGATTTGTTTGGGGAATAATCATTCCTGTCGCCCAGTTGGGGCTATACAGCCGCTTTGCATCACTGCGAGAAACGAAGCAGCCTATGATGATTGCTTCGCAAGAAATCTGAATAAAATCAGTCCAAAAATCGCTGTTGTTTGAAATAATTTGTACTTTTGCCTTTGATTGTTCGGGGAGAAATCCGAGCAGTTGAAGGCAATTTGTGCTAATACCTAGTTACGAATCTGGAAAATTTAAGCAGAGGTATTTGACATGGATTTGCCAGCCTATATCGTATCAATCAGATATTCTGTTGATTACATACAGGCTAGGTAAACATGTACAAATTATTCTGCAAGGTTTTCCAGGCCTGTAACTGATAACGAGTACAATTAGTTTCCTAGCCTTCTTATGTACAATACGTAAACCTGCCGAATCGTGGAGACTATAGGCAAGAAGTTGAGACCCGTCGTATATAAAAGGTAAAAAAATGATTACTATTGAACAAGCAAAACGAATTATTAGAGAATTGAACAATGAATTCGATTCCCATGACTTTATCGAAAACTACATTACCCAATTCGAAAGGGAGTATGTTAACATGTTGGTTGATAAAATCGAAAGCGAACAAATTTTCAGAACCGTAAATGCTTCAATCGGACGGTTCTTGGCTGATAACCAGTGTGAACTTGGGATTGTTAAAAACGGGCGAGAAGCATCTCAAAATGTAAAAGGTCACGAGACCGAAAACCAAGGATGGATGAAAACGCTATAATGATATGGAAAAAACGGGAACACAAAAGACAGTCATGCATTTTTGTATGACAGCAGTTGTCTTTCTTTTCTTTTGCGCTTGCTCTGATGGAAAATGGGAAACTATTGGAAGTTATGGTGAAAACGATTGGCCGCTTTCTATCGTAAAAGGAGAGGAAAAATACGAGTTTGATTATCATAATAACACAGCAATCCATTATTTTGACGAACTGAATGCCGAGAAAATCTGGTTCAAGCGTTTCAAGAATCCTCAAAAAGATGCTATAAGAAAACGACATGTGACAAAAGTTCAAAAGTACATGGTTGACGGTTGGACTTATAGCGATGAAACCAAAGGAAAACAAGGGTGGCCTTGGTTCATATATAAAGGAACAGAAAAGTATGTGTTCAATTACAGCAACAATACTGTTGAACATTATTTCGATCCCGACAATGCCGAGAAGATCTGGTTCAGTTCGATTCAAGACCCACAAAAAGATGCTTTGGAATTGCGTAATGCGACAAAATCAGTTGAAAAATACATGGTTGACGGATGGCTTTATAATGGTTCATATGGTGATGAGAATTGGCCGCTATCCATTTCAAGAAGTGACGAGAAATACGATTTTGACTATCAAAACAATACTGCAACTCATTATTGGAACAATAACAATTATGCAGAAAGGCTCCGTTTCTCAGTATTTCAGAATCCTCAAAAAGATGTTTTAGAAAAACGCCATATTATTGAAGAAACGACTATTCTTTTTGATGGTTGGACATTGGAGGGTAGTTATGGAGAGAAACGATGGCCTTTATCTATGACCAAAGGCAATCGTACTGTCAAATTCGATTATCGCAACAAAGCAGTCACTCAGTTTGATTCTGGTAAAGAAATCTCAAAAACATGGTTCTCTGCTTTTGACGATCCTGTGACGAACTATTTGAAACAAAGCCATGTCGTATATATAAAAAAGGCAGCCGAAAACGGATGGACATATAGTGGTAGTTATGGGAAATATGAGAGTCCTACTTCGATGTCTAAAGGAAACGAACGGTATGATTTTGACTATAAGGACGTTATTACTGCATATCATTTTGTAAATGGCAGACGAGCAGAGACATTGGAATTTAGCACATTGCAGTCGCCGATGGATGTTATCAACAAAAGAAATGAGGCTAAAATAAGAGAGTATGAATTCGATTCACAAGGAAAACTGTACAAGGTAAAGTATTTAAGCAAACATGGCAATTATTACTTGCCTTTTTATATCGGTTCCGAGGGGAAAGAAGAAATAAGCAATACTTCCATTTACAAAAAAGGTACTGGTTGGGTTGATGATGTAGTGTATGAAGCTTCTTTGGCATCAAAATCTACAATGTTTGATATTCTATTCTCAAGCGATGTGTATGATATATATCAGATAGACAAAGGGACGGGGGAAAAACACAAAATAGCCCAAGTGTCACCAAATCAATTAAAAAGCTATTTATTAAGCATTCTTTATAGCTTAGATGGTTCTTATGACGACAACTCAATGAAACAAGGAAACAGTATGGTTTCCGAAGGGTCTTCAAGTGGAATCAGCAATTCAAACCATACCATTTCAAGTGACACAAAAAATGGTGAAAAGTATGTCATAATCAACGGAACCGAACTCCGTTTGCGACTTGGTCCTTCAACAAGTGCCGAAACCTTTAAATGGGATGACGGTACTAACCGTCATCCAAACAAAGGAGAGAAATATCGCTATCTTGGTGAATCAGGCGATTTCTACAAAATAGACTACAAAGGTTACGAGCTTTGGGTGTCGAAACAATACACGTATTTGGAATAAACACAAAAACTTTTAATCAGCCGGCAGCAATGTCGGCTTTTTTTGTGTAAATACGGCCAAAAACTTGCCGGTATAAAATTTTATACCTATCTTTGCAGAAAATTCTGCCATGCCTACATTGTTGATAACCTTTGGTATGCGGTTCTTCTTCTATCTGGATGAGCACCATCCCATTCATGTGCATGTGGATTGCAACGGAAAGAAAGCCAAGATTGCATTGGAGCCTTCGGTTAGTCTGGTTTACAACCACGGGCTGAAAGAATAAGAAATCAAAAAGGCTATCGACACTTGCGTCATCTATCGCGAAGATTTCATAGCAGAATGGCATAAAAGGTTTGATTAAATATTCAAGGAACATGGAAAAGATCAAGAACATCTGGTTTGACGGAAACAGAATCTATCTGAAGACGACCGAGGGCCGTGTTTTAAGCCGTCCTCTGGAGGCCTATCCCGAACTGAAAGATGCCTCAATGGAACAACGCAACGACTTCACTATCGACGAAGAAGGCACCTCAATCCGTTGGGAAGGGTTGGATGCCGACATGCACATCTCGAGCTTTTATGAAACAAGTGAGCCGAACAATCAAAATGAAGTAGCCAAGATGTTTGCGCGTTTCCCTTGGCTCAATGTTTCGGAAGTGGCTCGTGCCATCGGCATCAACAAAAGCCTGTTGGCCCGCTATATCTACGGCATCTCAAAGCCAAGCGAACAACGTCTGCAACAAATCCGACTCACTTTGCATTCCTTAGGAACGGAACTGCAAAGCGCATGAATCTCACGCTTGAAATACTTTTTCGCATAAGCCTTCGTTAATACTGAAATTATCATTCAAAAATGTCACTATTACTCTTTATCCTGATCGTCCCAGCCCTCTTTACCATCCCGATTGCTTTCTGCTGGAAGCAGTTTGAAGCCGCCGGACAAAAAGGCTGGTACAGCCTCATCCCTTACTACAACATTTATATCCTACTGAAAATCATCGGCAAGCACAAGAAGTTCTGGTGGTGGTTCTTCATCGTCTTCCCATACATCAACATCTTTATGTTGCTGCTCATGCTCGTCGAACTGGGCAAATGCTTCGGTAGGTTCAAAATCTGGGAGGAAGGCATGGCTGCCGTCTTACCTTGCATTTTCTTCCCCATCATTGCCAAGGACGACAAATACCAAGACCCGCTCACGACCCAGCGACCCAAGAAATCGGCCGCACGCGAGTGGTTCGATGCCATCATCTTTGCCGTAGTCGCCGCCTTAATCATTAGGACTTATGTCTTCGAAGCCTTCACCATTCCAACTTCGAGTATGGAGAAGTCGCTTTGCGTTGGCGACTATCTGATTGTCAGCAAGATACACTATGGCCCCAAAAGGCCCAACACGCCTCTGTCCTTCCCTTTCGTGCACAACACCTTGCCTGGAAGCAAAACTAAGAAATCCTATCTGGAATGGATCAAATTGCCATACCACCGCTATCCAGGTGTCTCCACCATGAAGCGATATGATCCCATCGTATTCAACTATCCCGCCGGCGACACAGTATGCGACATCTACCAAAGTAGCGTCAACTATTACGACCTTGTTCGCGAATATGGACGCCAAAAAGTATGGAATGACCACCAAAACTTTGGAAAGGTCATCGCCCATCCGGTTGACAAGCGTGAGAACTACGTGAAACGCCTCATTGGCATGCCAGGCGACACGCTCAAAATCATCAACGGTGTAGTGTATATCAACAATGAGAAAGCTTTTGAGCCCGAAAACATGCAATTCAACTATACCGTGGTGACCACCAACGGCGGCATCAACAAGCAAACCTTAGACAAGTACAATATTACTGAAGGCTACCGCACTGCCGACCCCAACACCTTCATCCTCAACATCAGCGCCAAGGTGGCGGACGAACTTATCAAGCTGCCTTACATCACTTCCGTGATGCGCAACATCCAAGCCCCTGGAGAAGGAACTAGCACCAGCCTCTTCCCTAACCGTCCTGACCTCTACCCCTGGAATGTGGACAATTTCGGGCCACTTTACATTCCACAAAAAGGTGTGACCGTCCCGCTGAACATCAACAACTTGCCGCTCTACGAGCGCATCATCCACGCCTATGAACTACACGATCTGAAGGTGCAAGGTGATCAGATTTTTATTGACGGACAACCAGCCAATAGCTACACCTTCACGATGAATTATTACTGGATGATGGGTGACAACCGCCACAACTCCGCCGACTCACGCTTTTGGGGGTTCGTACCCGAGAATCATATAGTGGGCAAGCCCGTGCTTGTTTGGCTCTCCCTTGACAAGGAGAATGGTGGCATCCGCTGGAAACGGATGTTTAAAATCCCCAAATAAATACATATCGAACACTTGTAGGCTGCCTGTTTCGGCAGCCTATTTTTTTGTTCCAAAAATCAGAGATGGCTCAAAAACAAACCAACTATTTTTTTATTTTTGCAAGTTATTAACGAAACAGAAAATGGCCACAGGAAACAACCGTAAAGAGAACACCTTCAAGTCGCAGCTACCCAACCCTTTCATTGAGGAAGAGTTGCCAGCCTCCATCGACGAATCCGACAAAGCGAAAGGCAAGAAAGACAACCTTTCAACGAGCTCAGGAACATCGACAAAGGACAAAAAAAAGAAAACAAAAGAGTCCAAGCAACACGAAAAGAAGCACGAAGGAGACGGTAAAACCAAACGTATCATCGGTGTGCTTTCCATTTGTTTGGCCGTGTTTCTCGGCATAGCGCTTATCTCTTATCTTGCCAGCTTTTTTAGTGGCCACCATCAGGAATATGGCAATCAGATTTTCAGCAAAGCGGTCAAAATAGACAACTGGACTGGTCGAGGCGGGGTCTTTATTGCTCAAACCCTTATCAAAGAATCCTTTGGCATCGGCGCTTTTTTCTTCGTTTATCTCCTTACACTCATCGGACTTTGGCTCACCGACAATGCTAGAATCAAAATGTGGAGCATTTGGAAATATGCGCTGATGAGCCTTGTGTGGATACCCTTGCTTTTCGCGCTCATTGCCCTATCAGCCCCAAAATGTGCCATCTTAGGCGGAGCTGTCGGGCTTTGGCTCAACACCTTGCTCAACAACTATGTTGGCAAAGTAGGCACTATCATCATTTTGGTATTCCTATTCCTCGTGTTTGCCATATATCAGTTCAACCTCACCTTTAACCACATCAAACAGATGCGTGAAAAACGTATCGAAGAGCAACGACGTCAGGCTGCCATCCTTGCCGAACAACGCATCATGGAAGAAATGGGCATACGGCAAGACAACACGACAGACAACGGTGAAGATATCGATCCTGCTTTCATCGACGATGACATCATCGACGACAGCCTCCCTCCCGTCTCTTCCTACACTCGTGACATGCCTTTGGAAATCACTCCGACAGAAAACGAAAGAAAAGAGAATGTATTTGTAAAACCTGTTGAAGAACCAGAAATCCAAACTGCAGAAGGTTCTCCAAAAGAGCCCATCCAATCCGATAACGAAGTGGCCTTGGTGATTGAAAAAACACAAGAAGAAGAGACCGTCAACAAGATAGAACGCCATACTATCGACACACCCTTTGATCCGCACTACGAACTGCGTGATTTCAAGTTCCCCACTCTCGACATGCTCAACGATTATGGCGATAAGAAGTCCGAAATCAATGAAGAGGAACTGCAAGCCAATAAAAACAAAATCGTTGAGACTTTAGGCAACTATGGAATCGCCATCGACAAAATCAAAGCTACCATTGGACCTACGGTGACACTTTATGAAATTGTACCTGCAGCTGGAGTGCGCATTTCAAAAATCAAGAATCTGGAAGACGACATCGCCTTGAGTCTGGCAGCGTTAGGTATCCGTATCATCGCACCCATTCCAGGCAAGGGAACCATTGGCATCGAGGTGCCAAACAGTAAACCCGAGACCGTCTCGATGCGTAGCGTATTGAGCTCCGAAAAATTCCAAAACAACAAATACGCCTTACCATGCGCCATCGGCAAGACCATCTCCAACGAGACCTATGTCTTCGACCTTGCCAAAATGCCCCATATCCTTATGGCAGGAGCCACTGGACAAGGTAAATCAGTAGGTCTTAATGCAATTATAGCCTCTTTGCTATACAGCAAACACCCATCGGAGTTGAAATTCATCATGGTCGACCCGAAAAAAGTGGAGCTAACACTTTATAACCGCATCGAGCGTCACTATCTGGCAAAACTCCCCGACTCAGAGGATGCCATCATCACAGATGTCCATAAAGTGGTACGCACACTTAATTCCTTGTGCATCGAGATGGATAACCGCTACGAACTATTGAAACAGGCAGAATGCCGCAACATCATTGAATACAACGAAAAATTCAAGTCGCGGAAGCTTTTGCCCACCGAAGGGCATCGTTTTCTCCCCTATATTGTACTGGTCGTAGATGAATTTGCCGACCTTATCATGACAGCCGGACGCGAAGTGGAATCGCCCATAGCCCGTCTTGCCCAGTTGGCACGAGCCATAGGCATCCACCTAATCATTGCCACGCAACGTCCTTCCGTCAACATCATTACAGGTTCCATCAAAGCCAACTTCCCTGCCCGTATTGCCTTCCGCGTCATCTCGGCTGTCGACTCCAAGACCATCCTTGACCAAAGCGGGGCCAACCAACTCATCGGTCGTGGCGACATGCTCCTTTCCACAGGCAACGACCTTGTTCGTCTGCAGTGCGCTTTTATCGACACTCCAGAGGTCGAAAAAGTGACGGAATATATCGGTGCCCAACGGGGCTATGCAGAACCCTTCCTCCTGCCTGAAGTACCTGACGAGGAAGGAGATGGCATCGACATCGAAGAAGACGGCGAACGCGACAGCCTCTTCGAAGATGCAGCTCGTATCGTGGTGCAAACTCAACAAGGTTCTACCTCGATGATACAACGCAAGCTGAAACTTGGCTACAACAGAGCGGGACGCATCATCGATCAACTTGAAGCAGCTGGCATCGTAGGTCCATTTTCGGGAAGCAAATCACGCGAGGTGAAAGTGAAAGACGAATTCGCTTTGGAACAGATTTTGCGGGATATCTACAACAAAGATAATGGCATTTAAAAATGAAAACTAAAAACATCATCGTCTGTGTGCTTTTATCACTTGCAGCACAGGTAGTTACCGCACAAAACAGCGCCGAAACACTCGTCCGAGGCTTGGTCGGTCAACTGAAAAAACACAACAATGTGGAAATGGCCTACCACTACCAAATCAATGCCGAAGGAGCCACCTCCGAAGCTCAACCTGGAAAAGCATGGCTACAAGGCGAAGCCTATAAGGTGGAGATGGTGGAACAACAAGTAATCTCAGATGGCAAAACCATCTGGTCCTATCTTGTTGATGACGAAGAAGTCATGGTCAGCGATGCCACAGAAGGCACCGACAACACCCCCCTTAAACTTCTTACCTCGTTAGACGAAAACTTTGTCGCCACCTTGGCTGGCGTCGATTCGAAAGGCATCACGACCATCGAACTTGCCAATCCCAAAGGACAATACCGCCGCGTGACACTGAAAGCCAATGCCAATAAAATGGAAATCAAAAGCATGGATATATATATGGAAGATGGCACCAAACTGATCATCACCGTTGACGAAATGAAATATGACCAGAAATTGGGCGACAAATTCTTCACTTTCGACGAGAAAGCCCATCCCAATGTTGACGTCATCGATATGCGATAATGCAATAAACCCACCCATTTTCAGTTAATCAAACAAACAACAAACAAACACAATATGAATCTCCTACAAATCCAAGAGGCTGTCAACGATTTAAGTGCAGCCACAGCAGAAACTGCAACCCAACCTACGGAAATCAAGCTCTCCATCCTCGACCTAGCCACCAAAGGCGGCTGGATCATGATTCTATTGGCCATATTATCGATTATTGCCGTCTACATTTTTATTGAGCGATACATCGCTATCTCACGTGCCACCAAATACGACGCCAGTTTTATGGATCGCATCCGAGAATATATGAAAGACGGAAAGTTGGATTCAGCCAAAGCCTTATGTCGTGGCAACTCCACCCCTATCTCACGCATGATCGAGAAAGGCCTTTCTCGTATTGGAAGACCTTTGGGAGACATCAATTCTGCTATTGAAAACGTAGGAAACCTTGAAGTGGCGCAACTGGAACGTGGCGTTAATATCCTTGCCATGATTGCCAGCGCCGCACCTATGATTGGTTTCTTGGGCACTGTCACCGGCATGATTCGCGCTTTTTATAACATGTCGATGGCAGGCAATAATATCGATATCGAGTTGCTTTCTTCGGGTATCTATGAAGCCATGGTGACCACTGTCGGTGGTCTGATCGTCGGCATCATTGCTTACATCTTCCACGCCATCATCTCGACGAAGATCCAAAAAGTCGTCAACCTGCTTGAAGGCAAGGCAACCGAATTCATGGATGTGCTGAACGAACCCGCTTAAAACCAAGCAATATGGCAATCAGATCAAGAAATAAGGTCGAGCCCACTTTCAACTCCTCTTCCATGTCGGACTTGGTGTTTTTGCTGCTGATTTTTTTCATGCTTACTTCGACCTTGGTCGCCCCCAATGCCATCAAGCTCATGCTGCCCTCAAGCAGCAGTAAGACCATGGCCAAACAGACCGTTACCGTCTACATCAACGAAAAATTCCAATATTTCATTGACGAAGATCAGATAGAAGAATCACAACTCACAGACCTCATCAATGCCAAAATCGGCAACGACACGCAAGCCACTGTGGTGCTCCGTTCCGACAAGACCGTACCCGTTCAATACGTTGTGAATGTAATTGATGCAGTCAACGAGATCAACAACGCCACAGGCAACAACCATAAAGTCATCCTCGCCACCTCGCAAAAGAAATAGGAGGGTTGAATATGAGCAACAACGAAAAGAAAGACAAAGGCATCGCCATAGCAGGCACTATCATCGTGCATGCATTGGCAGTGCTTGTACTATTTCTGATGGCATTCAAGACGCCTTTGCCATTGCCAGGCGAAGAAGGCGTTGAAGTCGACTTGGGTATGATGGACCAAGGCATGGGCAACCTTCAGCCTGAGACACCTGCCATCCCCATGACAGCACAGCCCGAGCAACAACAGAGTAAAAATGAAGAAGACATCGTCACCCAAAACGATGAAGAAGCTCCTGCCATTGAGAAGCCTAAAACCACCAAAACCAAACAAGAACAACCTGCCGAACAGCCCAAGCCTACCGTTAACAAAAAAGCCTTGTTCAAAGGCAGCAACAACCCACAAGCAGGTGGCTCGGAAGGCGTTACCGGCCAGCCTGGTGACCAAGGCAATCCGAATGGCTTGGCGGGCATCAAGCAATATGACGGACAAGGAGGCAAAGGCAATGGCACTGGATACGACCTAGGAGGCCGTGGCGCCAAGAGCCTACATCGCCCTAGCGACGACTTTTCCGAAGAAGGCATTGTGGTAGTGGATATTTGGGTCAACCGAACTGGCCAAGTAACCAGAGCGGAAGTGGCCAGAAAAGGCACCACTCTGATCAATAATGATATGCGTCAAAAAGCCATTCAAGCAGCTCTGCGCTCTACTTTCGCTTCCGATCCCAACGCCCCTGAGGAACAACACGGCACCATTACATATACTTTTGTCATCAACAAATAACTATGACCTACCAAGAGACTCTCGATTGGATGTTCAACAAGCTCCCGATGTACCAACGCATCGGTGCTGCCGCCTACAAGGCTGATCTCAATAACACCATACAACTTCTTCAAATGCTCGGCAACCCACACCAGAACTTCAAATCGGTGCATGTAGCCGGCACCAATGGCAAAGGCTCCACCTCCCATATGCTAGCCTCCGTGTTTCAGGAAGCTGGATATAAGACAGGGCTCTACACTTCGCCCCACTTACGCGACTTTCGCGAACGCATCCGCATCAACGGCGAGATGATCCCTGAAGATAATGTCGTGACATTCATTGACTCATACAAAGAACAGTTTGAGTCCATGGAGCTCTCCTTTTTTGAAATGACCGTTGGCATGGCATTCGATTACTTTTCCAAAGAACAAGTCGACATAGCCATCGTTGAGGTGGGCATGGGAGGCAGGCTTGACTCCACCAACCTCATCACCCCTGAAGTAAGCATTATCACCAACATTGATTTCGACCACATGAAGTTTTTGGGCGACACCCGTGCTAAAATCGCTTATGAGAAAGCGGGTATCATCAAACCCAACATCCCCGTAGTCATTGGAGAAACACATCCAGAAACCCAACAAGTCTTCATCGATAAGGCAACAGAAACCCACAGCCCTATCTATTTCGCTGACCAAATCTTTGATTGTGACAAGATTCATATCGAATCCGACACTGAACAGCTTTTCGATGTTTGGAAAAACAACGAATTGTATATGGAAGCCCTCGAAATTCCATTAATGGGCAATTACCAGCAGAAAAACCTTACCACAGTGATGTGTGCAATCGATTTGTTGCGTGATAAATTTAATCTTTCTGAAGAAAACATCCGCGATGGCATTGGAAGAGTGATTCGCAATACCCACTTGATGGGTCGCTGGCAAATCCTCAACAAAGACCCTCTGGTCATTGCCGACACAGGGCACAATGTTGCTGGCATTACAGAAATAGTGCGCCAACTTGCCGAAATGAATTATGAGAAACTCCATTTCGTACTTGGAATGGTCAACGACAAGGACATCGACAGCGTGCTACAGATCCTTCCCCACGGCGCCGAATATTATTTTTGCAAAGCAGACATTCCAAGAGGATTAGACGCCCATATCCTAGCCGAAAAAGCATTTGAAATGGGCCTTAGAGGGGAAGTTTTCGAATCAGTCAGCCACGCCTATCGTTCCGCCGTCAACAATGCCCATTTCGACGACATCGTTTTCATAGGAGGCAGCAATTTCACCGTGGCCGAAGTCGTCTGAGTCCTATTTCCACCGACTTTGCTTTATCATTATGAAAAATAATCATCGTTGTTGCTCGATACAACAACGATAATTGTTACTTTTGCAGGAAATATTCAACAAAGTGAAGGGCAAGAGACTTTATCATATAGTTTTTATTGGTATTTTGACAATTCTTCTGTCCTCATGCAACGTGAGTCGATTTGTCCCACAAGGAAAGTATTTGGTTACAAAGAACACTGTAATCATAGAAAAAAAAGGCACCAACATCAACAAATCGACACTGGCATCTTATATTCATCAGAAGCCATACAAGGATTTCCTTCAAACCAACATTCCAACTTGGATTTATTTCAAATCAGAAAGAAGTCCTAAAAATGTAATCTGGAGATGGCTTAATGAGAATTTCGGGAAGGCCCCTGTTTATTACGAGCAGTCAGAAGCCTTAAACTCGGCTAAACAGATGACCCTTTATCTCGACAATGTTGGATATCCATACTCAACAGTCACCAGCTCGGTCAAAACCAAAAGGAAAAAGGCCACAGTAACCTATCACGTAATGCCATCCACACCATACCGAATCAACCATATCAAGTATGAAATTGGCGATTCACTCATTGAACGTTACATCATGAGAAATCCTGATTTGCTATTGGCAAAGGAAGGTGACATCTTCAATACCTTTACGCTCAATGATGAACGAGACAGAATCACCGACTGGCTTAAAAACTTAGGGTATTACTATTTCCATCACGACCTCATTCATTACGAAGTGGATAGCAATTTCATGGATCACAAGATGGATGTGACCATGATTATTCCTTCCAAAAAGCCTTACACAAGACGCTACCTCATTAACAACATCAACGTTATACCCAACAAGCCCGTTTTCAATCGCAACGAAAAACCGATTGATTCAGCGCTCCTTACCTATGATATCAAATTCGGGAAAAGAAAGCTTCCCAATACATTACACTATTACTATTATGACAGATTCAAGGTGACTCCCCAAACCATTTCACAATCTATTCAACTCATAGAGGGAGCGCCTTATCGTCAACGAAATGTGTCGCTGACCTACCGCAACCTAAGCAACTTCGCCATTTTCAGCAACGTCAATATTGATTTCGACACCATTCCGTCTCATACTGATTCCATCGGAAAACTCGATTGCACTATCAGCATGACCCAAAACAACCTTCATTCTATTACCGTACAAGCTGAAGGCACCAATTCGGGTGGCGATTTGGGTATCAAAGGAAGCGTCTCCTACACAAACAAGAATATTTTTAACGGTGCAGAAGTATTCCAGTTGAGTCTTCGTTCAGGATTGGAAGCGCAGACCGTAATGAGTCTTAACGACACGCAAACCGAAAGTGTCTTTAACACCACTGAACTGGGTGTTACAGCCAGCATCAGGTTCCCCAAATTCCTTAGCCCTTTTCCCGTTAATAGTTATTCGCGCGACTATCAACCCAGCACTACTATAGCATTAGGCCTTTATGGACAAAAACGCTATTACTACACACGAGCAACAGCGTCCGCCTCATTAAGCTACGACTGGAAAAGCAGCTACCGCTTCGGGCAGACTCTTTCACCCATCTATTTGAACAGTGTAAGACTTACTGATATCAATCCATCATTCCAAGCTCTGCTTGACCAAGAAGTCAACCAGCGGAAAAAGGACCAGTATACTAATCATCTGATTCTCGGTTCTCGCTACGCCTTCACCCTTAACACACAGAACATTCGTAGAACTGGTAGTTTCTTATATCTCAGGGGTGAAATCGAGACCAGTGGCAATCTGATTTCATTGTTCAACAACACCAAACTCATCACGGAGGAGAACGGTCATCACAATTTATTTGGAATCCGCTATGCCCAATATGTAAGGTCAAGTCTTGATTTCCGCCAGCATATTGATCTTGGGCACAATTCATGGCTGGTCATGCGACAATTCGTTGGTCTTGGCATACCTTATGGCAATTCTATTGACCTTCCTTTTGAACGCAGCTTCTACGCTGGAGGTTCCAATGGCCTTCGTGGATGGATTTATCGTGGTGTTGGTCCAGGTGCTTATAAGCCATCTTCGCAAAACTTGGAGCGAATTGGAGATATGCAATTGGAATTCAACGCTGAATACCGTTTCCCATTATACAACATCATTAATGGAGCCTTATTCTTTGATGCAGGCAATGTATGGACATACAGCCCCAACCCTTCATTGCCTGATGGAGAGTTCAAATTCGACCAATTCTACAAACAAATTGCCATGGATGCTGGCATTGGCTTCCGCATCGACATCTCTTTCCTCATTTTGCGTCTCGATTTCGCCTATGCCATGCGCAATCCCTATCAAGATGAGAACGGTAGCTATTGGACCTTCCATCAACCCAAGTCATATTTCCAAAATATCAGGGCCAACATGGGAATCGGATATCCTTTCTGACACAATATGATGGACCGGAATGAATTACACCAAAAGCTATTATCATCATTCGGTTTCACGCCAACGAAAGGCCAAGACACCGTACTATATCACTTAGCTGCTTTTTTGCTTTCCGAAAAAGAAAACCCCGTCTATATACTCAGAGGATTTGCCGGTACTGGAAAGACTTCTCTAGTCAAGACATTAGTCAATACTCTACCCAATATTGGATTAAGTTTCGTACTGATGGCTCCAACAGGTCGCGCCGCCAAGGTATTAAGCAATTATTCAGGCCAATATGCAAGTACCATACACCGAAGAATCTACCAAACTCGATCCTTCCCCGATGGTAGTATCAGTATGACCCGATCTGAAAACCAAAACAAGAATACTGTTTTCATTGTTGATGAGGCATCGATGATTGGCGAGCAAAACGAGTTCGGAGGCAAGAGTCTGCTTGATGATCTGTTAGGATATATCTTTTCAGGAGAGCATTGTCGTCTTTTACTCATCGGCGACACGGCACAGCTCCCTCCTGTTGGCAGTCTGCAAAGCCCTGCTTTAGATTGTGATTATCTGAAATCAGAATTTCCTATTACTGCAGCCACCTATGAACTCACCGAGGTAAAGCGTCAAGCCTTAGAATCGGGCATCCTTTTCAATGCTACTCATATACGGCAATTAATCAACGAAAGGCGTGACGATTATCCTCTTTCTCTTTTCCAATTGAAAGGGTTTCATGACATATATAAGATTGAGCCTGAGACCTTTGAGGAGATGCTATTCAATTCATTTAGGGATAATGCCGACAATGAATCCGTCATCATTTGCAAATCTAACAAAAGAGCCAACCTATTCAACCAAGCAATAAGAAGCCGAATTCTGAACATCGAAGGAGAGATTGCCACTGGTGATAAAGTAATGGTAGTAAAAAACAACTACTTTTGGGCTGATAACAAAGATGGGACGGGATTCATTGCCAATGGTGACATGGCGGAGATTAGGAAAATAAAGCATTTTGAGGACTATTACAGTTTTCGTTTTGCCGATGTAGAACTAAGTTTAGTTGACTATCCAGGACAACCGAATATCGAAGCAAAAATATTACTTGACACATTAAACAGCAATAGTCCATCGATGACAGAATCGGAAAGTCAACGTTTGTTTACTGCAGTAGAAGAGGACTACATGGACATTCCAAACAAAAGGCAGCGTTACAAAGAAATGCGGAAGAATCCATGGTTTAACGCATTACAAATAAAATTCGCCTATGCGTTGACATGCCACAAAACTCAGGGAGGTCAATGGAACACCGTATTCGTTGATTCATCGATGAATCAAAAAGAAGCGTTGAAAATAGAGGATTTACGATGGATATATACAGCACTGACAAGAGCGCAGGAGCGAGTCTATTTCGTAAATTTCAAAGACGAATTTTTTATTGGTTAATCAGCCGTATAAAAACAGCAAACCCCGTCGGCATCAGCCGACGGGGTTTCCGTTGTGGGAGGGCGACGAACTACTTTCCCAC
>DBXU01000126.1 GCA_002310075.1 Bacteroidales bacterium UBA1204
AATTTTCATTACTGTCAAGAAAAAAATGGATTTTTTTTGTTTTTTTTATTGGTGTCCGCTAAAACTATAGGGAAGTGAAAAAAACAGGCTGAAATCTCCGAGGAGGTTCCAGCCTTTTTCGTTACCTTTGTTTCTGCTACAAAACAGGAATAACGATGGGCAAAGGTACGCATTTTATCGGACAGCCGATGTTTGGTCAGCTGATTTCTTTGGTTGACAAGTCAAAAGTTCTCGGATTCAGCCGCGAGAAGGGCGGGGAAAGGTACGTGAAGCACTTCGACGCATGGCAGCACCTGGTGGTCATGCTCTATGCGGTCATCAAGCGCTTCGACTCCCTGCGAGAGATCACGGACTCCATGTTCCCCGAGGCTCGCAAGCTGTCGCATCTGGGGATAGGCATGATGCCCAGGCGTTCGACGCTCTCGGATGCCAACGCCAGGAGGCCCCAAGACGTCTTCGAGTCGACCTACCGCAACTTGTACGCCACCTACAAGGGCGAGCTTTCCTCGGACAGCCGGAAGCGGCAGGTGCCGAAGTGGCAGGGCCGCCTCCAGATCATAGACTCCACAACCATCACGCTTTTCTCCAACCTGCTTTTCAAGGGCGTGGGGCGACATCCGAAAACGGGCAGGAAGAAAGGCGGCATAAAGGTCCACGCCAACATACACGCCAACGAGGGGGTACCGTCGGACATCCGCTTCACGTCGGCGGCCACCAACGACAGCTTCATGCTTGTCCCGTCCAACTATGCGCCAGGGGACATCCTGGCCATCGACAGAGCGTACATCGACTACGCCAAGTTCGAGGAGCTCACGAAACGGGGCGTGACCTACGTCACGAAGATGAAGAAAAGCCTCGTGTACACCGTCGAGAACGACAGGATGTACATGTCCCCGACGGGACTGATGGAGTACAGGGAACAGCATGTGACCTTCACGAAGCATGTCAAGGACGGCGAGGACATCGTTCACCATGCGCGGATTGTCACTTACGTCGACATCAAGAAGACAAGGGCGAGACTCGTGTCGCTCCTGACCAACGACATGGAGATGGGTGTGGAGGACATTGTGGCGATTTACCGCAAGAGATGGGAGATAGAGCTGCTGTTCAAACAGCTCAAGCAGAACTTCCCACTGCGATACTTCTACGGCGAGAGCGCCAACGCCATCAAGATACAGATATGGGTCACGTTGATAGCCAACCTGCTGCTCATGGTCATACAGAAGCGCATCAAGCGCACGTGGAGCTTCTCGGGACTGGCCACCATGTTCAGGATCATGCTCATGTACTATGTCAACTGCTACACCTTCTTCGAAGAGCCGGAAAAGGACTGGCTGGCGATACTCAAGACAACGGATCCATCTCCCCCAGAGCCAACCCTGTTTGACTGAAGGGGGCTTACTTTTCCTAGCAACCTTCCCCATCGCCTATTTATTGGCTTTCCGAACCCCTTATCTACTACTCTTTATCTTTTAGCGGACAGCAATAATATTTTTCGTATTATTGCACTTTCAAACTTTATGATAATCCCAAAAATATGATAATATGATACTCGTGAAACAAGTCGGTGTTTACATCAACATCGTCAATTGCAAGCTCAAAAAGTACATTGCTGAAGCATTCAAGAAAAATAGCGTCAACCTGACGGGCGAACAGTACCTTGTTATGGACGCGCTATGGAATGAGGGCACGCTTACCCAACAGGCCATCGCCTTCATCATCCAGAAAGACAAGAACTCGGTCACCCAGTTCATTGACAACCTTGAGAAGAAAGGTCTTGTCACCCGTTCGGTGGCCAAAGAAGACCGCCGTGTGAACAACATCATGCTTACCGAGGAAGGCATGGCGTTGAAAGATTCCACAAAACAGTTGGCCATCGACACGATGAACAAAGCCCTCGACGGCATTTCGGAGGATGACCTGAACACTTTCGTGGGCGTGTTGAAGAAGGTCTGCGCCAATATTTGACAGTTTTCAAGTTTTTTATGGCAATTGGTATGATAATTGAATGATAATCTAGGTATTAAACTAAAAATGCATATTTTTGTGCCTTAATTTTTTAAATGAAATGAATAGAATGACAAGGATTTTGATGACGCTTCTTGCATTGGCCTTGATTTTGCCATCTTGTAATAAAGGTCCAGGCGAGGGTGGCACGGGAACGTTGCAAGGCTATGTGAAATTGGTGCATCATCCCGATGACGACTATACTTTGACCCCCGATACCATGGCTGCTGCCAAAACGGATGTGTTTATCATCTATGGCAATGAGGTGTATTTTGGCAATGACGTTGAAACAGGGGCCGATGGTATGTATCAGTTCGAGTATCTGCGTCCTGGCGATTATACCGTGTTTGCCTATTCCACTTTGCCCTCCGGCGAAAAGGTGGCCGTTTACGAGTCGGTCAACCTGCAACATGGTGCGGTGATGAATGTGCCAACACTCTACATCCACGATGGCAAGGCTTACGGCACTTCCATCGTAAAGGGTCGCGTACATGCCACCTATTACCACAACGGCAGTTACCGTGGCGAGGCTTGGGCTTGTGAGCATCGTGTCTATATCCGCAGGGTAGGCGAGGATATTCCCTTTGATGACACCCGTGTGGGCCCCGATGGCTATTTTGCTTTCCAGAAGCTGCAACCCGGCGAATATGAGGTGTTTACGGCTTCCGATGATATTACCACAGAAATCCCCGATTTTGTCTTCCAGACCGTCAATGTTGAGGAAGCGGGGCAAATCTACGAGATTGAGGAACAATTTGAAGTGATTATCAACGTGTAACAAGCAGGGCTTACGATAGGCTTAGGCACCCTCAACTTCAGTAAAAGCAAAGGTCCCTGAGCCTGTGGTCCCTGAGGCCCCTCGAAGGGTCGAAGGGCCGATTAAAGAACCCCAAATCATCTACTGAATATGAAGAAACTATTGTTTTTATTGGTATTTTGCGCCTGCGCTTTTGGCGTCATGGCACAGTCGGTCTCGGAGAGCACCATCCAGAAACGCGAGAACCGCAAAGGCATGGTGTTGAAGGAGTGGAATACGGCGGCTGGCGACAAACGCGCTTTCCTTGACCGCGTGACGACTTACGACGAGATGGGCCGTAAGATTGAGGAAATCGAGTATGCTAGCTATGGACAGAAGTGGCGCATCGTGTTCGAGTATCCCAAAGACAGCGACATTACTGCCAAGGTGGTGCGTGAAATCGAATACAACGACCGCGACAAGGTGACCCGAATCCGCAAGTACGAGTACAACGAAGATGGCTCAAAGAAATGCCAGAAGAACTATTATCCCAATGGCAAGCTGGAGTCGGTAAAGACCTTCGAATACGTCCCCAAATAAACTGTGGAAGAGATTCTCGACATAGTGCAAGGCAT
>DBXU01000122.1:0-1403 GCA_002310075.1 Bacteroidales bacterium UBA1204
CATCAGGACTTCATCCGCAGCGGCGCCGGCCTGAATGCCGAGCAACAAGCCGAGCTGAGCCAAATCAACGAGCAACTCTCAACGCTAAGCTTGCAATTCGGCAACAACCTGCTGAAGGAAAATGCAGGCTACAAACTCGTCGTAGAGAATGAAGCCGACCTTGCCGGTCTGCCGCAGACCAGCATCGACGCCGCTGCCGAGCAAGCCAAGGCCGAGGGCATGGAAGGCAAGTGGGTGTTCACCCTCAGCAAGCCAAGCCTCATCCCCTTCCTGCAGTTTGCCGACAACCGCGACCTGCGCGAAAAGATATACAAGGCCTACTACAACCGCGGTGACAACAACAACGAATACGACAACAAGAAGCTCATCAACGAGATGTGCAAGCTGCGCGTGCAGAAAGCCAAGCTCTTCGGCTATGACAACTATGCCGACTACGTCCTCGCCGTCAACATGGCGCAAGACTCCAAGACCGTCGACAAGTTCCTCATCGACATCTTCAACCCTGCCCAGCAGCTCGCTAAGAGAGAACTCGCCGAGATGCAAGCCATCGCCGACGCCGAAGGCGCTGGCATCAAGCTCGAAGGCTGGGACTGGTGGTACTACGCCGAGAAGCTCCGCAAGGCCAAATACGACTTCGACGAGAACTACATCAAGCCTTACCTGACCGTTGACAATGTGCGCAACGGCATGTTCACGGCTGCCAATAAGCTGTATGGCATCACCTTCACTCGAAACACCAATCTGCCTGTCTATTATCCGGGCGTGGAGACCTACGAGGTGAAGGAAGCCAACGGCGACTTCCTCGGCATCCTATACATGGACTACTATCCGCGCGACTCGAAGAGCGGCGGTGCCTGGTGCACCAGCTTCCGTGAGAGCGGCCACGACATCGAAGGCAACAAGGTCTATCCCGTCGTCTCCTTGGTGATGAACTTCACCCCTGCCTCGGGCGACACCCCTGCCCTGCTCACTTGGGACGAGACCGAGACCATGTGGCATGAGTTCGGTCACTCGCTGCATGCCTTCTTTAGCGACGGCCTCTACGACCGCACCTGTGGCAACGTGCCCCACGACTATGTGGAGATGCCCTCGCAGATTATGGAGAACTGGGTCGCCGAGCCCGAGGTCATCCGTATGTACGCCAAACACTACCAGACTGGCGAGGTCATGCCCGACAGCCTCATCAACAAGATCGAGAACAGTGCCTTGTTCAACCAAGGCTTCATGACCACCGAGCTCATCGCAGCCTCCATCCTCGACATGAAGTACCACGAGCTGACCGAGCCGCAGGACCTCGACGTCGACGCCTTCGAGAAGGAGCAGATGGACGCCATCGGACTGATGCCCGAGATCCTGCCGCGTTACCGCAGCACCAACTTCAGCCACATCTTCAACGGTGGCTA
>DBXU01000122.1:1415-10860 GCA_002310075.1 Bacteroidales bacterium UBA1204
TGGGCCGAGGTGCTCGACAAGGACGCCTTCAACTACTTCAAGAGTTCAGGCGATTTGTTCAACCCTGAGTTGGCCGCCTCGTTCAGGAAGAACTGCCTGCAGGAATGCGGCAACGACGAAGGCATGGTGCAATACCGTAAGTTCCGTGGCCAGGACCCGGACTATGAGCCTTATTTGAAGGCACGCGGACTGAAGTAATCTGATGAGGTTCCCTGCGGGAATGGAGCAAATGTGCTAGTAAACAAGCGGCGGCTTGTGACGTTTACGACCTGTAAGCGTTACTTGCCGCCGCGGTTTACATTATGATCATAACTCCATTGACTCCGTCGAATGCAAAGCATTTCCCGAAGGGAATCTCAACTCTAGGCATCGCCCACAAACACGCGCTTCGCGCGTCATTGTATGAGCGAAACCGCCGCGAGCGAAGCAAAGCGGCTCCCCTATTGTCGCTTCGCGTCATTGCGAGGAACGAAGCAATCCAGATAATAAGCTTCCACAAGCGATAAAGCTCACCCGACATTATCGACCTTAAGTAAGTATTGACGTACAATAGGTAGCACTTCTATCTCGTTGTAGCACCTCCTCTGGATTGCCGCGCTCCGTTGTACTCCGCTCGCAATGACGCGAAGCGGCAGTCAGGCGCAAAGCGGCAGTCAGGCGCAAAGCGGCAGTCAGGCGCAAAGCGACGCAAAAACAAAGAAGGCCACCACAGATGTGATGGCCTTCTTATTCTCTTTTGTTATTAAGCTTATTCAAACAACTTCTTGTTGTTCTCCAGCAGGCGCTGCAGCTGTTCCAGCTCCTTGTCCTTCAGCTTGATCTCAGGCACAAACTTGCGGAAGTTCTCCAGACCATGCATGTCGGAGCCCACATAGTCGTACATGCCTTCTTTCAGCATGTCGTGCGACTTCTCGTAGGCCGGATCGCCATAGACGCCCGCCAACGAAAGCAGGTTGAGCTGGAACTTATAGTTCTTGTCCTTCCAACGCAGGTAGTTGGCCTTGTTGGCGTATTGGTAGCGCTCAGGATGGGCGATGACAGGCTGATAGCCCTCACACATGATGTCGTACAGCATCTCGGTGATGCCATGCTCATACATCAGATAAGACGTCTCACACAACACGTGGGTGCCTGCCTTGTCCAAGCACAAGAAACCCTGCTTGTAATGCTTCATGAACTCGGCATCGAGCATGTACTCGGCCGCCAGCCGCAGCTCTATCTTGCTCACCTTGGCCGCTTCGGCCTTGAAGTCTTCAAAAGCCTTCATGATGGGTTCCCGCTCATTGTCGGGATATTCCTTCATGAAATGCGGCGTGAGGATCATCTTGGTCACTCCTTTCGCTTCCAGCGTCTTCAGAGCCTCGAGCGACTTGCCCGTCGAGCGGAAACCATCGTCCACGCCAGGGAGCAGGTGACAATGCATGTCGCAGGCTCCTTGGAAGAAGCCTTCAGGGAGTTTATGTCGGAATGAGAATAGCGGCATCAGTTCTTGTCTTCTTCAGTGGATTCGGACGATTTATGGTGCTTGTGGTGATGGCGTTTCTTGAACAGGCCTTTCTTCTCTTCCTTCCCTTCATCGTTGCCATAGCCGTAGCCGTAACCGTAACCGTAGCCATAGCCATAGCCGTAACCATAGCCATAACCATAGCCGTAATAGCCATAGCCGCGTTTCTTCTTGTTGACGGAGTTAAGCACCAGACAGAGGTTCGGGAACTTGCCGTCCTTGTAGAACTTATCCACGTCGAAGAGCAAGCGCTTGTCGGTCTTGCCGGCCCTCAGCACGAAAATGGTGGTGTCGGCCACGCGCTTCACGATGTCGGAGTCGGCCACCATGCCCACCGGCACGTTGTCGAGGAAGACATAGTCGTAACGCTTGCGCAGCTCGGCGACCAGGTTGTCAAGGCGCGTGCTCATGAGCAGCTCGGCAGGATTAGGCGGTACAGGACCCGAGAAGATGATGTCCATGTTAGGCACCGTGGTGTCGGCATGGATGATATCGTCGATACGGTCGGTCTTGCCCGAAAGGTAGTTCGACACGCCAGCGCGGGTGCCTACGCCAAAGACCTTGAACATGGTACCCTTACGGATGTCCAAGTCGACGAGGACCACCTTACGCGAAGCCCAAGCGAAGCTGGAAGCCAGGTTGGACGAGACGAAGGTCTTGCCCGACGAGACCATGAAGGAGGTGAACATGACAACATGCGAGCCTTCCTTCTGGGCTTTCATGTACTCGAGGTTGGAGCGGATCAGGCGGAACGACTCCGAAATGGAATCGCGGCCGTTCTCGCGCACCACGATGGCGTGGCCTTCCACACTCTTCTCGTAAGGCACATCGCCCAAGAACGGCACCTTGGTAGCCTTTTCCACATCTGCCCTGTCGTGGACAGCGGTATCGAGCAGCTTGCGGAGCAACATGATGGCGGCAGGAATGGCCAAGCCAATCAAGATGCCCATCATCGTTGATTTCTTCTCATCGGGAGCCACGGGTTTGTTGTTAGGCTGTGCATAGTCGATTACCCTTGCCGTTGCCTCCAGACGTGGGCTGTTCATCAGCAGCTCCTCACGCTTGGTCAGGAGTTGCAGATAGAGATTATCCTTGATGCCTTGCATACGTTCCACCGAGTTCAACTCGAGCTGGGCAGTAGGAACAGCCTGAATCTGTGCGTTGGCCATGCTGCGTTCACGGTTGGCGGCATCGATGCGACCCTCCAAACCCTGAAGGTTGCCCTCCAACAACACAATAATATTGTTGCGTAATGGCACTTGTTGCTCAATGAGGTTCTTGGCCACTGGGTTGTTGAGGGTACCATCTGACCTGTACTTCTCGATCTGCACCATGTTCATGTTGTACTGGTTGATGACGTTGGTGGCTTCGGCTGACACATTGGCCACACCTACGGGAATCATCTGATCAGGATTGTTTTCTATGAAGTCGATCAGGTATTCCACCATGTTCTTTTGCGCCGTCAGCTTCTTGGCCTCTTCCGTGGAGGCGGCACTCGAGGCGATATAGGTCTGGCCATAGGTCTTGGTGTCGATCAGGTTGTGCGAACGCTTGAAGTCGACCAAAGCCTTTTCATAGTCCTGGATGTCGCTCATCAGGTAAGTGATACGGTCGTTAATAAAAGCCTCAGAGTAGTCAAGTACGCGCTGCTGGTCGTCGATGGATTCCTGGTTATACACATCCATCAAGGTATTCAAGGCATCGGCAGCCCGCAAGGGCGAGGTGTCTTTCAGCGACAGGCGCAGGATGGTATTACGGTCGCTATCACGCGTCACGCCAATGCGGCTACGATAGGAAGACGCACAAGCCGTCAATGGAAGATGACGCACTGTGACCGGCACATTGATAAAATCTTGATACAACCAAGTCGGCCTCACTACCAACTTGCCCAAGGGAGTTGCCACCGTATCGTTCACCTTCACCTTCATGGCTGGAATACCGCCAGCGATGTCTTCAATCACCACATGGTTCTGGTCTGTAGGCTTCACGGTGAAGGCGACACCTTTCTGGTCATCTAATTCCAAGAAATCTATCTCCACTGGCGAGGTTTTATAAAGATCTTTGTTGCGCTTGGCCACCTTCGTCTTGTAGGAATACGAGGTATTCAAGTTCAACTTACGCACCATGTTCTCCATATTCGTTTGGGAGCGCAGCATCATCATTTCGTTATTGACCGAACTAACCACTATGCCATCGCCGAAGGCATTCATGACGGCTGAACCACGGAACGACTCCGCACCTCCACTCGATGAAGTCTTAATCAGCAGCGAAGCCGAACTGGCATAAATACGTTCCTGCTTGCGTACTTGATAATAGGCAATCACACCACCTACTACAGCACAAAGGATGAACCAATGCAGGTTGCGGAGTACCAAAAAGAGTAGATCCTTAAACTTGAAGCCACTATTGGCATCATCGTCAAGAAACGAAACATCGTTGGAAGCAGTATTTACTTTGTTATTCTCCATATCACAAATTAGTATTAGCGGGTGGGGTTCTGAATATCTTTTTCTATACTCTTATACAGCAAATACAATGACACCACCGAAGTTATTCCAGACACTATCCATTGCCAATTGGAATAACTCTCTTTGAGGAAACGGCGTGAGCCCGCTTCTGTGAAAATGATATCATTTTGTTGCAACAAGAAAAACTCATCATCAAAGATCTCCACCGAACGAGGATCCATATAGTGGATGACCATCTTACCGTTCACCTCGCGCATCACGCCGATGCGGTCGCGGCGAGTATAAAGGTCCAGGCCACCAGCCATGGCCAAGGCTTCCAAGAATGTACAACGCTCTTCGGCAATATTCAAAACCTTGCCACTTTCTGTTCCCAAAAAGAAAACCTTAAAATTCAAAAAGCGCACCATTACATTGGGATTGCTCAGATAGCCATTGGATTTCAGTTGTTCGGTAATCATATCCTGCAATTGCAGACGGGTTAGCCCCTCCACATGCAACTCACCCAAAACTGGAAACTCAATATTGCCATTTACATCCACCAAGTAGCCCATACGGTTGTTTGCATTATTAGTTCCAGCTGTTCCCAACACATTGAAAGGCTTTACCAACTCCTCGTTCTTGCCATCACTCAAAACATAGATACGCAATTCATCGTAGGGAACAATCGTGGCTTCAAACTTGTCATTCAAAGGTACGCCGTAAGTAGGCATATCCCTCAAATAACGGACTTTTTTGGAAGTGACACAAGAGGTGGTCATCAAACCCAAGAGGGCTATCGAAAGCAGGAACAAAAATTTTGATTTTTTCATAGGAACGCGCGTTTTAGAATGTGCAAAAATACAAATAATCTTCAAAATGTAACCTTATCTTTAGGGGTTTCTTTTGCTTTTCTCAACGATTATCTGTTTAATCACATTTTTTATCCATTGCAAAAGCCCTTCCTTAACCCATTGGAAGTGGTTATCGGTCCAACGTTGCGGATGCGTAGTCATCATCAAACGTTCGGGCAAGGTTCCATTCTGCAGGGCAACAATAATGTCGTTTGTGGTATGATACACCAGCCCTTTTGCTATCCATTGATCCTGATAGACAGGCACCTTGTCCCGTACACTCACGCGGAATCCGTCCCAACGACGACCCGTATCGGTCAGGTAAAACAGTTTTGAGAAATCCACATCGAAATAAGGCTCGCCTATGATTCCCATATTGTGATAATTGTACGTCTTCCACAGATCCTTGCCATCATATTTGCTTCTAGGCGCACCATGCATGCAGATGGTTTTCACAGGATAGAACTGTCGGAAATGGGCCAATTGCATTTTGAAATGCTCAAAAGCTTTTTCCGTATCGCCTTCACAAATCGTCATGTCTTCATAATGATAGCCGATCTCATGGCCTAAAGCAACAATCTCTTTGATAATACCAGGTTTGTTGCTTTGTGGAACCACACGGAAATAATACGAGGCCTGAACTCCCAAAGCATGTTCGATCTTGGCGGTAGCCAAAGAATTCTCTGCCTTCAAATCCACGTCATGGCGAAGGATAACGAAACGCTCCGTTTCCAATTCAGCCTTGTGGGTGCAATAGTACTCAAAGGTCACAAAACGATAGTGGCTGGCGATGAACTGACGAAGCAGTTCGGTATATTTCTTTAAGGTAAAATCCATTGTTTACATCAGATTAAAATATCCTTTCCATCCTTTGCCATTTCTCGGCCGAACTCGCCCCAGCGGCGCAGCCTTGGAATTGCGAGACGTAGGCCTCCCACTCCGCCTGCCTTGGCAAAGTGGCCAAACGGGCCATGTCACGTTCGAAGTCGAAGTCGTCCACCGTGTCCATAATCATGAAGAGCTGGCGACCGTGGCGGTAGATCTGCATGTCGAGGATGCCTACCTCGCGCTGGCCAGCGATGACCTCGGGCCAGACGTGGGCATGGGCCTCCACATATTTTTCTATTAGCTCGGAATCGTCAACGAGGGTTAAGGTTTGGCAATAACGTTTCATTTCACTCAGATTATATGTTTTTTTGTTTCACACAGATTACACAGATGGCACAGATTTTATTCACCTACGGTGAATTTGTCATACAGATATCACAGATTTTGATTCACCTTGCGGTGAATAGATGAGGCTCGTAGACCATAAATGGTGACGATTATGAAACACAGCATGGGGAGTGCATAACTAACATTAACCGCGGGATGGCCTGCTATGGTGCCGCAGTCGATGATCATCCCTTGCAGCGGGGGCATGAGGGCGCCACCCACTATGGCCATCACGAGGAAGGCGGCTCCCAGCGAAGCGTCCTCGAGGCTCACATCTTCCAACGCCGTGCCATAGATGGTGGGGAACATCAGGCTCATGAAGAAGCTGATGCCTATCAGGCAGTAAAGTCCCGCTTTACCTACGATCAAGATGGCTCCCAACGTGCATAATGCTGCACAAATCCCAAAGATGGTCAGCAGACGTCTTCCGTCGGTGTATTTCATCAGCCAAGTGGAGAGGAAACGGCCTACCAAGAACAGGCACATGGCAAGGATGTTGTAGTTCTGCGCCGTGGCCTTGTCGATGCCCAAGTTATCGGCATAGTGGATGATAAAGGTCCACACCATAATCTGCGCCGCCACATAAAACACCTGGGCGATCACGCCTTCGCGATAGACTTTGTTGGTCCAAAGCCGTTTCATCGTACCCCTAGTGGCCATCGTAGCCTGTCCCTCGGCCTTTGGCACTTTAACCAGCGCGATGATTACGAACATCACGACTACCACAATGCCCAAGGCCACATACGGGTCGCGTATCACTGCCAAGTCGTGCAGCCTGATCTCAGCCTTCTCTGCCTCACTCAGCATCGGGAAGAGGATGTTGCCTGCGGCATCCCTCTTGTCGGACAGCAAGTTGGGCAGCACGATCATACTAGCCACAGCCATGCCTGCCAACGAACCCATGGGGTTGAAAGCCTGCGAGAGGTTCAAACGTCGCGTGGCGTTCTCCTTCGGGCCAAGCGAGAGAATGAAGGGATTGGCCGTCGTCTCAAGGAAGGCCAGGCCGAAGGTGAGGATATAGAGGCTAAAGCAGAAGAAGGTGAAGCTCTGCCTTGCCGCCGCTGGGATGAAGAGGAAGGCTCCAATGGCATAGAGCGCAAGTCCAAGCAAGATGCCTTTCTTATAGCTGTAACGCCGGATGAACAAGGCCGCAGGCACCGCCATAGTGGCATAGCCGCCATAGAAGGCAAACTGGATAAGCGACGCCTTGGCGGCAGGCAGTTCCATCAAGGTCTGGAAGGCAGCCACCATCGGGTTGGTGATGTCGTTGGCGAAGCCCCACAGCGCGAAGAGGGTGGTGATGGCGATGAAGGGCAGCAGGTATTTTTTCTCAACGAGCTTCATTATATTAAAGTTGAGAGTTTAGAGTTTAGAGTTGTGGAAAGTGTAGAGTGTAGAGTTGTTGAGTATCTAAGGGCGGCGGATAGTGAGTGGGATGGATTCGGGGTGGGTTTGGCAGAACGAATGTGCGTCTTTGACGACGCAGGCGAGGTAGCCGCCTCCGCCGGCGCCGGGCATTTTCCAAGCTAGGACATCTGGGATAGCGGCGTATCGTTTAATGAAGTCCTCTATTGAAGGATGAGATTGCGGGTCTTTGCCCGCAATGAGGTACGTGGGACGTACCATGGCAGGGAACATGGCGACTTGGGCCTCGAAGGAGGCTTTGTAGGCCTTAGCAAAGGCGTCCAAGTCCTTATGCATGATGGCTTGCCAGCAGTCGTCGGCAGCCTGGGCCAAGGCTTTCACCTTGACCTCGGTGATGTCCTTGCCTTCCACCACGGAACATCCCGGTCGGCGGGGCTCCATGGGAATCATGACGAGATGCTGCTCAAGCCAGCTCAGAATGTCTTCGTCTTGACAAGTCTCAATCTTGATGGGCCAATAGAGTTTGTCGTAATAGTGTCGCACCAGCCCAGGCATACAGATGCCTATGCTGTCCTGTGCTCCGCTGATGATGCCGTCGCTACGCTCCGGGTCGTTCTCGAAGCAGAAGACGAGCTTGGCGAGGGTCTCAGGGTCCATGTCGGGCAGGTGCATCGGCCATATCCTTTTGATCATGTTGCGTGTCGAGGTGGAGAGGCCGCAGCGCTCGCGCACCTCGAAGGTAGGCTCTAAGGAGATGGTGATGGCCCATCCTGGGGCGAAGCAGGAGACGTAGGGCTGGTCGATCCATGTGCCGGCGAGGTCCAAGCGGGTGGGGATCTGGCAGAGGTCCTGTTTCAGCGCGGTGGAAGAACGGGCTTCCAGCCCTTCGGAGGGAGTGCGTTGCAGCACAATGTATTTGATGCCTCGCTCCTCGCAAAACTTACGTTTTGCTTCGGAGGCGCCGTCCTCGTTGACCACAAAGATATCGGGCTTCAGCCGGTCGACAGTACCGATGAAATCCATCACGCCGTCTCCGTCATTGATGAAAGCGTCTTTCACATAACGGATGGCCTTCACCATGAAAAGGCGCTCCTTTTCGGGATAGAGCGTCTTATGGTTTTTGTAATGCAGGATAGTCTCGTCGGAGCCGATGCCCACATAGAGGTCGCCATACTGCGCCGCCTGGCGGAAGAACTCAACGTGCCCACTGTGGAGGAGGTCGTAACAACCGCTGACGAAAACCTTCGGTTTCATTAGTGTAGAGTTTAGAGTGTAGAGTTTAGAGTTGTGGTTTGTTGAAAGTTCAAAGTTTAGAGTTGTTGTTAGTTGAGAGTGTATAGTTTAAGAGTTGTTAGTGTCATTTGGTTTGTAGGAGTTGAGGAGGCCTGAGAGAAGACGAGCGTCTTCTTCGATCAGCTCATCCATATTCTGACGGTCGGCAATTGTGATATAGCCCAGTTCTTCGGCTAATTCGAACTGAGACGAGACCTCCATGAGTGAGCCATATGCTATTTCAACGAAATGTGCCTTATCCTTCACCGAGAACCGGTTAACGCCCTCTGCAATATTCGATGTTATAGAAATCGACGCTCTTCTCAGCTGATCACACATCGCATAACGCTCTTCAGCAGGGAACTTCTTCAATATCTTATATGTTCTTTTAACAACCTCTTTAGCTTTCTGATAAGCAATCAGTTTACGATATCCAAATACTTCCATACTTTCAACTCTAAACTTTTAAACTACTCTAAACTCTCAACTTTACACTCTAAACTAAACTAGCGCTCCGCGCGCATAGGGTTATTCAAAAAATCATCATACGCTAAGCGGATGCCGTCCTCCAACTCGGTCTTGTAGGTCCAGCCGAGGGCTTTGGCCTTGCTCACATCCAACAGTTTGCGAGGCGTGCCGTTCGGGCGGCTGGTGTCCCACTTGATATTGCCTTTGTAGCCAATAATCTTAGCGACTAGTTCGGTGAGCTCCTTGATGGTCAGCTCCTTCCCTGTCCCAGCGTTGACGGTCTCATTGCCGCTGTAGTGGTTCATCAGGAAGACGCAGAGGTT
>DBXU01000122.1:10916-11610 GCA_002310075.1 Bacteroidales bacterium UBA1204
CCGTTGACCTTGGCCTCGTGGAAACGGCGAATCAACGCGGGCAGCACATGGCTATGCTCAGGATGGTAGTTGTCGTTGGGGCCATACAGGTTAGTCGGCATCACGCTGATGTAGTCGGTGCCATACTGGCGGTTGAGGAACTCGCAGTATTTCAGACCGCTGATCTTCGCCAAGGCATAGGCTTCGTTGGTCTTTTCCAACTCGCCTGTGAGTAGGCATGACTCTTTCATGGGTTGTGGCGCCATACGGGGATAGATACAGCTGCTGCCGAGAAACTCCAACTTCTTGCAGCCGTTCTTCCAAGCAGCGTGGATGACATTCATCTCGAGGATCATGTTGTCGTACATGAAGTCGGCCAAGGCGTTCTGGTTGGCGATGATACCGCCGACTTTTGCTGCGGCGAGGAAGACGTATTCGGGCTTTTCGGCTTCGAAGAATGCCTCCACCTGGTCCTGACGCGTCAAGTCGAGTTCTTTATGCGTCCTGGTGATGATGTTAGTGTAGCCTTGTCGTTGCAATTCACGGACGATGGCACTTCCCACCATCCCACGGTGGCCGGCGACGTATATTTTGCTGTTTATTTCCATTTCTCACTGATTGTTTTTCTTTTTCGCCTTCGGCGTTTTTTTCACACAGATTTCACGGATTTCACAGATTGATTGAGCCTGTGGCTCAATGACTAACGTGGTCAGTT
>DBXU01000163.1:0-153 GCA_002310075.1 Bacteroidales bacterium UBA1204
GAACCATCGCGTGGTGCGCTTCAGCAACATGATGGTGGCAGAATGCCGGTAAGAGTTAACAATGATCTCGCGTTCCAAACGCTCCCTGACATAGAATAGGTCGAGAGGAACTTCTTCACCACAGAAACTCATGCTCTCGGGCAATTCGATGTC
>DBXU01000163.1:336-970 GCA_002310075.1 Bacteroidales bacterium UBA1204
AAGGGCGTAATGAAGTCTTTAAACAATGGTGCTATCTTGTCTTTGTCGGACAGAATCGGGTTTTCGATGTCCCAATTGATGCCGAGGTCGGGGTCGTCCCAGCGGATGCTGCCTTCCGTGGCTTTGTTGTAGACGTTGGTGCATTTGTATGTGAACACCGAATGGTCTTCAAGGCACACGAAGCCATGTGCGAATCCCTCCGGGATCCAATACATGAATTTGTTGCCTTCGGTCAGCACCACCGACTCCCATTGTCCATAGGTGGGCGAGTCTTTCCTTAAGTCGACGGCCACGTCCATCACGGAGCCTTTCACCACGCGCACCAACTTGCCCTGGGCGAAGGGAGGCTTCTGGAAATGCAGGCCGCGCAACACTCCTTTCATCGACTGCGACTCGTTGTCCTGCACGAAGGTCATGTCGAGCCCGTGCTGGGCGAAACGCTCCTTGTTGTAACTCTCGAAGAAATAGCCGCGTTCGTCGGTGAACACGTCCGGCTTGATGACCAACAGGTCTTTTATCTTGGTTTCGATGATTTCCATAATGATTAAAGATGTACGCACTCATTATACGCTGCGGCAGCAGCCTCCATGATGCCTTCCGACATGGTTGGGTGGGGGAACACGGCGTGGATGAT
>DBXU01000163.1:1066-1233 GCA_002310075.1 Bacteroidales bacterium UBA1204
TCGAAGACGACCTTGATGAAGCCGTCCCGGTTGCCGGCAGCGGTGGCTTTGCCCGAAGCGGTGAAGGGGAACTTGCCGATCTTCACCTCGTAGCCAGCGGCGATGGCCTTCGCTTCGCTCAGGCCGACGGAGGCGATTTCAGGTGTGGTGTAGGTGCAGCCAGGGAT
>DBXU01000163.1:1250-2446 GCA_002310075.1 Bacteroidales bacterium UBA1204
ATGTTGGCATAGTTGAGCGGCTTGGGATCCAATCCGCAGAGCTTCTCTACGCAGATGGTGGCTTCGTGGTCGGCCTTATGGGCGAGGGCGGGGCCATGCACGATGTCGCCGATGGCATAAATGCCTGGCACGTTGGTGCGATACCATTCGTCCACGTTGACCTTGCCACGTTCAGTGGTGATGCCGAGTTCCTCAAGACCGAGGTTGTCGATGTTTGTCTGTACGCCGACGGCAGAGAGCACAATGTCAGCTTCCACGGTCTTCTCACCTTTCTTGGTGGCGATGGTGCACACGCACTTTTCGCCCGTGGTGTCGACATGGGTCACCGAGGCTTCGGTCATCACGGTCATCTTCAACTTCTTGAAGGCGCGCTCCACTTGTTTGGAGACCTCTTCATCTTCGTTAGGCACCACGTTGGGTAGGAACTCAACCAAGGTCACTTTCACGCCCATTGAGGTGAAGAAGAAGGCAAACTCCGAGCCGATGGCGCCTGAACCTACTACGACCATGCTTTCGGGCAGTTTGTCCAAAACGAGGGCCTGACGGTAGCCAATAATCTTCTTGCCGTCGATGGGCAAGGCGGGCAGCTCACGCACGCGGGAACCCGTGGCGAGGATGATGTGGTCGGCCTCGTAGAGGGCATTGTTGCCTTCGGCATCGGTTACTTCCACCTGCTTGTCGGCAGTCAGCTTGCCATAGCCGGCGATGACGTCCACGTTGTTTTTCTTGAGGAGGTACTGCACGCCTTTGCTCATGGTATCGGCCACGCCGCGGCTGCGGGCCACGACGGCCTCCATGTCGGGTTTCACTTCGCCTTCCACCTTGATGCCGTAGTTTTCGGCATGGTTGATATAGGTGTAAACTTGGGCACTCTTCAGAAGCGCCTTGGTGGGGATGCAGCCCCAGTTGAGGCAGATGCCGCCCACTTCGGCCTTCTCGACCACGGCGGTCTTCTTTCCAAGTTGTGATGCTCTGATGGCAGCCACATAGCCTCCTGGGCCGCTGCCGATAACGATGACGTCGTATTTCATATTTCTGTATTTTTAGATTTGTTTTTCTTATCGCTGATGTGTTTGATGATTTTGGCCAAAATGGCCCAAAGCACGAAGAATGATACCACTCCGACAATCCACACAATTAATAATTCGGTAACCATTTTGTTCAAATTTGGGTGCAAAGGTACGAAATCGGCACGA
>DBXU01000163.1:2457-3350 GCA_002310075.1 Bacteroidales bacterium UBA1204
ATATAAGGTGTAAAAAAGTGTTTGTTAGTAGGTCGAAATGTTGCAAGTTTCGAAATAATCCCTATCTTTGCATCATCAACAAAACCGAACAGTTATGAATTACGATGCAAATCCCGTTCATCTCCTCTATAACAATGAGGAATTGAGAGACAGAATCAATTTGGTGATGGAAAGCCGCGACCACACCACAGGCATCACCTTCGTCAACCTTTGCTACCAGCTTATTCAGGTGGCTTTTCAAGAGAACAAGGTGAAAAAGCTCGATGATAATACCACCATTACGAGTGAGGAGCTGGCTCCTGAGGAGCAGGTCCGCGTGAGTCGCATCCTGTGGGAGCTCATCTGGGATCACAAAGTTTTCCTCCTCTTTGGGCGTAGCGAACTGCTCGGTTTGAGCAACGGTGAGGACCGTTTTGTGAAATATTGAGGCTTGTTTTTTCAACCTTAAGGCGTCTTTTTCGGCAAATACAAGTCGGAAAAGACGCTTTTTTTATGCAAAAACTAAAGTTTTAAACATGTCTAATATATTGGATAACAACAATATAAGTAACGATATCAACAATTTTTCCAAATATTTTCAAAAAAGTGCGTGGCGTATTGAAAAAAGTTGTACTTTTGCACCCGCTGAATTGAATGAGGGCTTGCCCTTGAAAATGATATAGTTAAGGAACCTGATAAGCTAAAACGTAATAGGTTTCTACACGAAGTGACGCCAAAATCAAGCGTAAAATTAGTCACGGAGTGGGTTTTATAGACTTCTAAGCCGTCCTAGGCTTATTATGTTTCCCTGACTACATCTCGAAAGCGCTGCCCTCGGCCAGTTTGGTATGAGTTTGTAAATAATTCCTAATCAAAGGATTAAATAATTAACAAATTAACCTAACAAATTAAAA
>DBXU01000108.1:0-7712 GCA_002310075.1 Bacteroidales bacterium UBA1204
CACGGCTGCAACTTGTTGGACGAGGCCACGGCTTTTCCCGAAGGGTTCGACGCCATCTGGATGAGCCAGTTCCTCGACTGCTTCTCGGAAGAGCAGGTGTGCAGCATTCTGAGCCGCGCCGCCAAGTCGATGCGTGAGGGAAGCAAGCTGTACATTATGGAGACCTTCTGGGACCGCCAGCGTTTTGAGACGGCTTCCTACTGCCTGGCACAAATCAGCCTCTATTTTACGGCGTTGGCGAATGGAAACAGCAAGATGTACTATTCCGAAGATATGGCCCGCTGCGTGGAGTCTTCCGGCCTGAAGATCGAAAAAATCCACGACGGCCTCGGACTCGGGCACAGCATCATGCAGTGCGTGAAGTGGTGATTTCTCTTTCATACGTCAAGAAAACGGCAGACTTTACCCTTGCAAGTAGTCCAGATTCCCCAACATTCTCATTATAACATTTCTGAAACCGGCCTTGAAGCCTTCATTTTGGTGGTATTCTTTGTATAGAGAATTGTCACCTTTCCGCTTCTGCCGCATGATCCGGTCGATAATCTCAATCATCAGCGCATCCACAGCCTGTTGGTCGGGATTGCCTACCACCAGCGACTTGTAGTCTTCGTCGTCTGCAACGGCTTGTGCCACGCTTACCAATTTCATTTTCTGGTCATCTGGCGTGGCATCCCAGCCTTTAAACCAACGATTGTTGAACTCTTTAAGAATCTCATCTAACGGGTCTTTTGTCACATCTTCACCTCCCGCACTAACCATTTTTGGCTTCAGAGGATCCATGGAAGCCTCTCCAGCATCCAGAGTGATAGACTCATTCAACGCAGTACGACGAAGCCCGTATGTATTCAAATCCACTGAATCTAACAAATCCTTCATGCTGTCGATATCGGGGCCTTCGATATGCAGGCTGGGAATGAGGTAACGCAGGAACCAGAACAGTTTCTCCCACTCTTTCACCTCAAAGGGCATGATGGCGGCCACTCGAGAATAGATTTTTACAAACTGCTTGCACTTCATCTTGAAATCTGCCTTGCCGTTTTCAGTCCACTCAATTTCCAAGTTGAACCGGTCGGCGGCAGCATCGATAATGGGAGCCCACTGGTCGGCCTCGGCACCGTGGATATATAAGTCAATGAAGCTGTTAACCTCTTCCATATCAAACACCCCAATTCCTATGATGGTGTTTTTCAGTTCGTGCAGAATGTTGACATCGGTGGCCTCCGACAGTGTGGTAGCCGTGTAGAAGGGGTCAAAGGAATCTTTAATATCCTCTTTCGTATTATAGAAATCAAGAATGAAGAGGTCTTCGCTCAGTTTGCCCAAATCGGGGGCGGAACGGTTCAGACGCGACAGGGCTTGGACCGCCAAAACGCCCGCCAGAGGCTTATCCACGTACATGGCACAGAGTTTGGGCTGGTCGAAGCCGGTCAGATACTTGTTAGCGACCACCAAGATGCGGTAATCATCAGTGTCGAACATCTCGGCCGTCTTGGAATCGGGGAAACCGTTCATGCCCGCTTCGGTGTATTGTATCCAGTAACCACTGCGTTCTTCAGCGGCTATGGCGTACACTCCTCCCTGCTCGGTGGAATGGAGGGCGCAAGACTGATGCTCAATCTTTTTCTCGCCGCTAAAGGCGATTAAAATCTTGTAGGGAAGATTCCGTTCCCTGGCTAACTTGTTCAATGCCTGATAATAAAGGATGGCGCACTCGATGTCTTTGGTCACCACCATGGCTTTGGCCTTGCCTTTCAGCTTATGACTGCGGAAGATCTTCGCATCGAAATGAGTCAAAATCACGTCAGCCTTGGCGGCAATGGTTTTCGGATCGCGCTCCACTGCGCCTCGGAGTTTCTTCTGTGCCCGCTCGTTGTTGTATTCGGGATTGTCTTCAATGCTCTTGGCGAGCTCGTAGTAACTCTTGTAAGTCGTGTAGTTGGTCAGCACATCAAGGATGAAACCCTCTTCGATGGCCTGTTTCATGCTGTAGAGATGGAACGGGTGGAACTTGCCTTCCGTATCCATGCTGCCGAAACGTTCCAATGTCTCTCTTTTCGGGGTGGCAGTGAAAGCGAAATAGGAGCAGTTGGTGCTCATCTTGCGGTCTTTCATCAACTTTTCCAACAGTGCATCGGTGTCAGCCCCGTCCGTATCATCATCTTTTTGCAATGATGCGTTCAGCTTGTCGGCGGCAATCCCGCTCTGGCTGCTGTGAGCCTCGTCAATAATTACGGCGAAGTTACGGTCGCTCATATTATTGATGGTATCGCACATGAAGGGGAATTTCTGTATAGTCGTGATGATAATACGTTTTCCATCTTCAATATGCTGTCTCAGCCCTGTCTTTGGAATCCTGTCTTTGCTGTCTGCACAATCGGCGTGAGCCACTATTTTTGAGGCCTTTCCGAAAGTCCGTATGTTGTCTGTTATCTGTTTGTCCAGCAACTGGCGGTCTGTCACCACGATGACGGAGTTGAAGAGGGGAGCGTCCACTGCCTTGGCCCTGACCGCATCCATCGAGTTTGGACAGGTCTTGATGAGTTTGTAAGCCAGCCAAGTGAGCGAGTTGGACTTTCCCGAACCTGCCGAATGTTCGATGAGATAGGTCTTTCCCACTCCTGCTTCAGCCACATCGTGCACCAATTTATTCACCACATCCAGCTGGTGGTAACGCGGAAAGATTAATTTCTTAGCGTTCTTCATGATGTGCGGCACTTTCTTCTGCGTTTTGGCCTCGCCATAGTCGAAGCAGACGTAGTTCATGATGATGTCGGCCACGGTGTCCTTTTGCAGGATATGCTCCCACATATAAGAGGTCTTGTAACCACCTCCGGCATTTACGGGATTGCCCGCACCCTGCCCATTGGGCAGACCTTGGTTGAAGGGCATGAAATAGGTCTTGTTGAGGTTGAGGCGTGTGGTGAAAAACACCTCATCCTTGTCCATCGTGAAATGTGCCAGACAGCGACCGAAGTTCAGCAATGGCTCTTTCGGGTTGCGATCTGTTGATTTGTATTGCTTCTGTCCGTCGTATTTGGCGGTTTGATGTGTCCAAGGGTTCTTCAGTTCGAAAGTGAAAAGCGGCAGCCCGTTCACGAACATCACCATGTCAATTTCCAAACCGGGGTTGGCCACGGAGAAGGTTTGCTGGCGTGTGAGGGAGAACTGGTTTTGGGCATATTTCTGTTTCGAAGCCTCGCTGTCGGCTGCCGACGGTTTGGGGTAGAACAGCGAGACATGGATATTGTCCACATCCACACCTTCGCGCAGCACCTTGATGAGGCCGAAGGTCTCAATGTCTTTGGCAATCTGTTTGGGCAGCGAAGCCTTCAGGTCTTTGCCCTTGTAGTCATCGAGTTCTTTTTGCTGGGTGGTTTCGAGAAAGTTCCACAGCCGTTTCAGGTTGAGGGCCAGTTTCTTGTCGAAGTCCTTGGGTTGGCCCCAATAATACTGGTTCTCCGCTGGCAACTGGGCATTCACATCGGTCTGCCCTGCGGCCGTGCGTTCCTCATGGGTGCTGCCCACCAAAGCTTTTTCTATCAGGGCTTCGAAGGCTTGTTCGTTGGTTTTAGATGTATTCATAATCATTCTCTATGCTTTATAAATTTCTTTTTCTAAATCAGAAATTTGATTTTTCAGCGATTTGATTGTTTCATTTAAATCAATAATCTCAGACTCATCAAAAGAAAACTTATTGCATTGTTTTTGGTAACATCTTTTTCTATATACTGTTGGGATAGTCCAAAACTCAAGATTCTTATTCATTATTAATGAATACACAAATAATACAACCGCCAGCCCCAATGCACTAATATATGTAAATTTCTCCATCTTATCCCAACCAATTAAGAAAATTAGCAAAACCATAGCAATGAAATACACAATCGAAATTGTAATCAGGATACCCGATGCCGTCTTTTTCTTCGCATCAGCACAAGAATTTATCTGACTAGACAACCTTTGCTTATCATTTAATTGGGAGTTACACAATAGTAATTTATCTTTCAGTCTTTCCAGCTTATCTTGTTGTTTCTCCTTTCGGATAGTATCAAGTATTTTGTCAAATTCCTCTTTTTGTTTAAACAACAACTCTTGGGAAGCGGCCTCTTGTGCCTCCAACTTTTTCTGACTCTTTTTTTCAACAGATTCTAACTCTTCTTTAAACTGAGCTTCCAAATGACTTTGAGCAAATTTCTGCGCTTCAACGCGATTCCTTAACTCGCGAGAATTATCTGAATCAAGAAGCTCTGACACAATGTCGTTCTGTTTTTGAAAATCCTCAGTAATCTCACTTATTCCTGCAAGAATATCTTGCAATTCATCAGGTGTTACTTCAGACTTTTCATTAGGCATTGTCAAGAAGCTCACAAAACTCTTATAGTCATCATTACTCTGTGAGAAATACTTTAACAATAAAGCCAACCACTGGCTAGGCAACATGGTGATTGGTTGGTTTTTAGAATGATTTAAATCCCATTCTTGTAAACGGCGATCAGAGGTGACAAAATAATATTTAGTATCTCGAACATTATTATCACAATTGTTGCGAGCCAATTCCACCCATACCATATTTTTTGCATCGTTTACATGTAAACTTTCATTTTTCGTTCTTTTATTTTGCCTGATTTCTTCGGCATACTGTTCTATCTTTTCGCCATCCTTAATATCACTATACTGTTGCCTGAAATCTTCAGTGATATTAAATTTTCGAAGCAATGCCTCATATTCACTTTTTATATGCAGTTTAAATAGTTCAAATCCATAAACATTTTTAGTCTTACGCCACTCATGATAGTATTGGTATAATGAATAGCCGCCCGTATATCTTCTAAAAAGAGAAGGATTAATATTACCATAAGGAGTCGAACCTCTCAAATGACTAATATGATAATCAATAGTATCGAAAAATTCTTTGCGAGTAATTGAGCTGATCAAAAGTTGCTGTCCACTATCGGCACAACGTTGAAGCAAATTCATTACCCTTTCTTTTCTGAAATTTCCATTAATACCGAGTGCCCGATATATCAATGCATTATCTAAATACAGTTTTTTATTTTTGAGTGCATTTACAACATCTTGAGGATCAATGCTATTAATAGCAGTTGCATACTCAATACAATAATTTACAAGTTCAAAAAGAGCTTTGTTCTTATTGGGATTATCCCAATTAATGAAACAGTTAATTATTTCTATTTCATCGTCATTAAATGTATTTGGATCAATTACAGGAGAAACCTTTTGGCTTTTTCTTTCTAACAACTGAGTGAATGCAATAATATTTGTATTCAACAATGTATATAAATATTTATGCAATAAATTTCTTAGTCCTTCAATGTCAACATCGGGCTTTTGCGTGGAAAACTCCTTGATGGCATCGTCAATGCAATAATCTGCTTTCCCTTTAAGTTTTTCGAATCTTTTATTTGGTAAATTATATGTATCATCGCGTTTGGTTTTTCCTATGACTTTTTCATAATAACGCTCATCATTCAAAAAACCAATGATTTCTTTTTCTTGAACAACAATTTCGTAATCTTTTTGGAGCAAAGTAATTATTTGTTCAACAGTCTGTGGCGCATTATCTATATTCACCAATACAGCATCAACAAATCGACGCCTTACACTCTTCACTGTATGTATTGATTGGTCCTCGGCATAAATCATTGCCGCAGTCCTTATAATAGTTTGTATTTTGTTTGACATATTGTATTATTTTATCGTTATATGTTCTTCATTTACATATTTTCACCTTTCCCGTTACCACTTCATTGATGATGATCTGCTTCCGCTCCTGAAGGAGGGATATCATCTTGTTAGATTCATTCATTGCCTCATCAATTTTACCAGTGCGTTTGCTCAGATAGTCCACTATTTGCTTTTGCTCTGAAATTGGAGGGATGGGCAATTTAACACAATTTAAGTTTGATTGACTGAGTTTGGGCTGCGCAGAACCTGTTATATACAAAGTATAATCAGCGGCTTCCATCACGTATGCCAAGAAATCATAATCGTCTCTAATCGGCTTTAAAATATGGGCATGATTGTTAACCCAAAACTTACCTTCTGCTTTATATATCAGTGGCAAGTTCCTCATAAGCAGATTTGCGCCATCTTCACCAATCAACAAAACCTTATCGTCAACATTATAATAGTCGATTTTGTCAATAACTCCAGATGCTCCGTAATAATCATATTGTGGATTGTTCCGAGAACGTTGGTCTGCCGTTATGGGCATTCTCAATTTATCCAAGTTGTAAAATAGATACCGATATGGCAATAATTGCCAGTGTTCCGGCACCTCCCCAATCCATTCCACACCGCTGTCCTTCATTTTCGCATCGGGGTTGAGGCCTTTGGTGACGGTGCGGTTGATGATGATTTGCTTGCGCTCGTTCAACAGGTCTATCATCTTCTGCTGCTGGGCTATGGCGGCGTCTATCTTGGCGGTGGCGGTGTCAAGGTAAGCGGCTATGGCGGATTGCTCTTCAAGTGGCGGCACGGCTAGTTTTATCATCTTCATTTCATCGTATCGCGTAGTCCACAAATCCGCCACAATACCTCTGCCATTTCTATAGTATTCTTCAATAAACTTGTATGATTTCAATAGATAATTCGAGAAATCAGCCCTTATCGTATTTCGTGGTTGTAATACTATGTTAATCAACGATACAGAGCCATCCCTATCAGAAACCCCACTTGAACCTTTCCTGTCAGAACGGCTATTTATCACAAAATCACCTTTCTTCACTAATTTGCGGTTGTCGCCATCATTGGTTTTGGCCACATTCTCCCATTGTGGGAAAACACCGAGTTTGGTTACTGACAATGGTTCGTATTCTTTATCCGAAACTTTTACACGTCTTTCAGTGAAATAACTGGCAAGTCGTTTCACTTCCCAATGGCTCGGGATCTCGCCAAGCCATTTCACGCCGCTGGGTTTGTATAAGGGGTAACGGTTCATAGGCTTAATCCTCCGTGTTGGTTTCGTTAAACTCATCAATCCATTGCTTCAGTTTGGCCTGTATCAAGGTCTTGTCAGGCAGATAGAGCGAATACTGCGATGCGTATATGTTGGCTTCTTTGGGCAAAGTGAGTTCCACCAAAGCGTCGTTTTTCTCCTCACACAGCAAAATGCCAATGGTGGGCTTCTCGAAGTCCTGCTTCACATGCCTGTCGTAATAATTGACATACATCTGCATCTGCCCCAAATCCTGGTGAGTCAGTTTTCCCGTCTTCAAATCAATCAACACATAGCATTGCAGCAAGCGGTTGTAAAACACAAGATCAACGTAAAAGTGCTGTTCATCAAAGGTGAAACGTTTCTGTCGTGCCTCGAAAAGGAAGCCCTTGCCCATTTCCAACAAGAACTGCTGCATCTTTCCGATAATGGCCTTCTCCAATTTCGATTCTGAATAGGCGGCATCAGGTTTCAACCCCAAGAACTCCAGCGTAAGCGGATTCTTGATGATGTCATCGGGCTTTTCCACAGTCTGGCCTTCACGGGCGAGCCTCATGACCTCCTCTTTGTCGCGACTCAACGCCAAGCGTTCGTATAGACTGCTGCCCACCTGACGGCTAAGCTGCTTCACAGACCATTGCTGCTGGGTGGCCTCAATTTCATAGAAACTGCGTGCCTCAATGTTTTCAATGCGCATCAGCACCAAATAGTGCGACCAACTGAGCGTAAACCGAGGCAAACGAATTGGGGCAAC
>DBXU01000108.1:7762-7983 GCA_002310075.1 Bacteroidales bacterium UBA1204
GGCAATGGCGTTGCCCCAATCTCAGCATGTTCGTATGCCTGATAGAAAAAACGGCATCGCTTTAGCGTGTCATAACTCCAATCATTGCCATATCTATCTATCAATCGTATGGACAGATTCTTCAATATCTGCTTTCCGTATGTGGCTCGCTCCCCCTGCTGTTCATCCTCGAAAATATACCGGCCTACCTCGAAACGGGTTTTCACTTCCGCAACATTAAC
>DBXU01000108.1:8059-10951 GCA_002310075.1 Bacteroidales bacterium UBA1204
TTGTCCAGTCCTTTGTTTTCCATACGCTTACAAGTTTTCAAAAAGTGATTGAATGAAGCCTTGGCTCTGGCGGTCGAGTTCGAGGATGTCTCGCTCGTTCTCCTCAAGGGTGCGCAACGGCGCGGGCTTATAGAAATACTTGTTGAACGAAATCTCGCAGCCTATCTTGGTGGGCGGCAAGTTAATCCATGCATCTGCCACGTAAGGGCGCACCTCGCGCTGGAAATAGTCGTAGGTATCCTCCTTCACAGGAATCTTCTCTGTGTCGCGCAGGTCGCTGTCGGTTTCGTATTCTACATATTGGCCTTGACCTAATGGGAAGAATCCATAGTCGGCCAAACGCTTTTCATCAACACCGAATGTATCCACAAGGCTTTCCACCTCCTTGCTGCCCACTTTGTGCCGCTTTTTGATGACGGGCTGGGCTTCAGGATCGGTCACGCTCATGGCGCGGGCAATGGCATTGAGGGTGGTGGCCTTTGCGTCGAGTTTCAGTGCTTTTGCGGTTGTGGCAACCTTCTCGCTGAATGCGTTGAAGTCCATGTAAACCTCGGTTCCAATGGCGTGCATCAACTGCTTGGCCGTATTCGTCAAGTCGCGGCGGTCTTTCCAATCCTTGGCCGAAACCAACTTGGACAACTTCTTGTCAGTCATCTTGATTTCGTTGTCGTTCAGATACTCCTTGATGCTCGGCAGCTCCGCATCCAAACCTGTAAAGACCTTCTCTCCGCAGGTTTGATACAACCACTTGGAAAGTTCCATCTCACCCTTGTCGTAAAGCATCTCGTCAATCTTCAGCGCATTGAACTGACTGCGCAGGCGCAACGGGCGTTCGATGGTCACATTGTAGAAACGGAAGTCGTCGCCGTCAAAGATTTTGGAAGCCACCTTGTTGTCGTCGCCCTCCTTCTCCACGAAATCCATATAGGTCTTGAGGATGGCATCACGATGAACTGCCGTGATGGTGCAGTTACGTGAGCCTTGGTTTTTCCTCAATTTTTCAAAGGCTTGCGAAGCATCAATCAGTTGCACCTTGCCCTTGCGGCTGGCAGCTTTCTTGTTGGTGAGCAGCCACACATAGGTGGTGATACCCGTGTTATAGAAAATATTGTTGGGTAATTGGATAATGGCATCCACCAGGTCGTTTTCAATCAGATAGCGACGGATATTGCTTTCGCCGCTGCCCGCATCACCCGTGAAGAGCGACGAACCATTGTGAATGGAGGCCACGCGACTGCCTTGGGGCTGGTATTCCAGAGGTTTCATCTTATCGACCTCTTCCAAAAGAAACAGCAGTTGACCATCGGAAGTCCTCGGTGTGGAGTCGAGCACTTCCACCTCGCCAGCGAAATTGGTAAGTGGCAACTCGAAACGATGGTCCAGCAATGTTTTCTCATGGTAAATCTTCTCCTTATCGGTCTTCCATGATTTGCCGTAAGGCGGATTGGTAATCATATAGCCAAACGAAAGGTCGGAAAAGCCGTTGTCGGTGATGGTGTTTCCTAAATGCATTCCACCCGGATCCACCCCTTTGATAATCAGGTCTGACTTGCAAATAGCGTATGTTTCAGGGTTAATTTCCGTGCCTGAAAGTTGAATGGCTGAACTCTTCACACCGATGTCCAAAAGATATTCGCGGCCTTCGGTCAACATACCACCCGAGCCGCAAGCAGGATCGTATAAGGAAATGATTTTGGGCAAGTTATCTTTCACAGGCTCAAAGACGAGATGTGCCAGCAGTGAGATAGCATCACGAGGCGTAAAGTGTTCGCCCGCCTCCTCGTTATTCTCCTCATTGAAACGGCGCAGCAGTTCCTCAAACACGGTGCCCATGCCGATATTGGTCATGGCGGGAAGGATAATGCCGTCGGGGTCTTTCATGGTCTTGTCGGTGAGGTTGATGCGCGGGTCGGTAATCTTCTCGATGATGGCCAGCAGTCGGTCGTTGTCGGCCAGTTTGCGGGCTTTGTTGTAATATTCGAAGTTCTTCAGCACATCACGAACATTCTCACTGAAGCCGTTAAGGTATTCGATGAAATTATCATAAAGGATGTCGTTGTTATCCGAAGCCTGTGATTTCAATCGGTTCAGTGTCCATTTGCTGGTGTTGAAATAACTCAACCCAGTGATGTCCTTCAGCACGCCTTCATCCAAATCGTCCATTCCACTCTCCTTGATTTCCTGTTCCACTTCTTCCTTGGTGGGTTCAAGCAAGGCATCCAAGCGGCGCAACACGACCATCGGCAAAATAACATCACGGTATTGGCCACGCAAGAACACATCGCGCAACACATCGTCGGCTATTGACCATATAAATGAAACTATTTGATTATGAGATGTTTCCATAATTGAAATTTCATTTTTTAATGTTTTCTAAAAATACCAATCTGCAAAAATACTCAAAAAAACATTATAATGATACCAATAGGATTAATCTGTTGTAATTTCGCGTTTATGCAAAAAAGTTCTGACACTTGCATTCAACGCGGAACTGACGGTGAAGGCTTAGCCATCATTCTTCACAATGGCATCCACCCGTACACGTACGTCGCGCCCTTGCTGTTTAACAACATCTTATCGCTTATCCACGAAAGATTGGCGTCCCCTTGTATCGCCCATGCGGGAATGCCTTAACAAAGTCCCGGTCCTTCCGCCACAGCGAAATCTCTCGCATCAACCGTCTGCTGCCCTGCCACATGGAAGGTTAGCAGAAGGAAAAAGAGGACTGTAAAAAGTAAGCGTTTCATATCATAACACGTTTTCATAATATTCTCATTTTTTGCGAAGGCCTTCTTTTTTCCTCTCCCTTTCAATGGATTGGATCAATTGGATGTTCAACTCCTCAACAAGGGATAGCGGGACTTTCTCCTGACTATCGGAAGGATGATACCA
>DBXU01000091.1:0-13343 GCA_002310075.1 Bacteroidales bacterium UBA1204
AACAACACCAACTACTTCTGGCGTATTGACCAGCGCACCAATGGTGGCGAGGAAGAAGGTGGCTGCACCGTGACCGGCGAAGTGTTTGGCTTCACCACCCACCTCAACATTCCTCACCAGCTGACTGCCACGCCCGACGAAATCTTCGTTGGCGAGACTGTCACCTTGAACTGGACTGCGGTTGTCGACCGTACTTATCGTCAATACTTCATCTACAAGGATGGCGTGAAGATCGGTGAGACCACTCCCAACCAGATCAACCAGAACAGCTTCGTGGTTCCCGCTACTGAGCTTGCTTACAACATGCAAGGTTATGTCTTCAATGTGACCGCTGTTTACGACGAAGGCGAATCTGACTTCTCGAACGACGCCATCGTGAAGGTGAGCGGCTACAGCAACACCACTGGCATCAACGGCCATGCTTACGAGCAGGACGGCGAAACCCCGATTGCTGACGTCACTGTCACCATCACTGGCACTGACGAGTTCAACAACTCGCACACCTACACCGCCACGACCGATGAAAATGGTTACTACCATGTTCAGGTCTACGTTGGCCACTACACCATGGCTATCGCTAACAAGGATGGTTACCAAGAAACGGTTACCAACCATGTGCTGCCCTTCGACGTGGCTCTCAATGGCCAGGTTGACAATGTTGACTTTATCATGGATGAAGTGTTCTACGCTCCTTCACACGTTTGCGCCGAACTCGTCAATGTTGGCGAGGTTGACGAACTCGTGAAGGTTTGGTGGGACTTCGGCGGCGGCTCTGGCGCCAGCGGTGAACTCACCGTGTTCGATGGCACTGCCACTGAAAGCCATGTGCCGATTTACGGCTTCGATGCTGACTATTGCCTGAAGAGCGAAATGATCATGCCTGCTGCTGACCTTGCCCCGATGACGGGTTCTGACATCAACAGCATGAAGTGGTACATCACGTCGCCTTCCACTCAATCTGGCGCTTGGGATGGTCCTTTCACCATCTTCATGAAGGAAGTTTCCGGCACCACGCTGAGCAGCTACCAAGGTATGGATGGCGCTACCATCGTTTACCAAGGTGCAATCGATGCTCACACCACTGCTGAACCTTATATTGAATTCACGACTCCTTACCGCTACAATGGCGGCAACCTGCTGATTGGCGTTTACAAGGATGTCTATCAGTCGTTGCAAGGTTGGGGTTCTGCTACCTTCATGGGTGAGACCCATACGGGTGCTTCCATCTGGGGTTATGGCCAAACCAGCAATGGCATCACTGCTACTCAGGCCAACTTCTTGCCCAAGACCACCTTCGTCTATGGCAACCGTGAGAACAGAGAGGTCGCTATGAATCGCAGCCTCCACCACTACAACATCTATCGTACCGACTGCTACAACGATGGTCCTTACACGGATGAAAACACGCTTCTGCTTGCCACCGCATGGGTGCCCGATACCGCTTACATCGACGTAAGCTGGCCGGAAGCTGAACCTGGTGTTTACAAGTGGGGCGTCAGCGCTGTCTACCAAGGCAACCGCGTTGAATATCCCGCTGAGCCTCGCGAAAGCGACATCGTTTGGCATACCGACTGCGCTCCTTGCATCGACAAGGATATGGAAACCCAAGTCACGGTTAACGTGTTGCTCAACAGCGCCGACAGCCCAGAGGGCACGGTGGTGAGCTTCACCAACCTGAACGAACTTGAACAGCAAGCCCATCCGCAACCTTCCGTCACTTTGGATGAAAGCGGCTTCTATGCTTTCGAAAACTTCCGTAAGGGCGATTATCAAGTGAAGGTTGAACATTTGGGTTATGAGAGCATCATCGACGAGCCTGTGAGCATTTGGGAACCCACCGACCTCCGTTACGTGATGATCGAAATCCATTTCCCGATCCAGAACATCTATGTCAGCCGTACTGGTTGGGCCATGTGGGACGAACCCGACATGTCGGGCACTACGCCTAGCGGTGGCAACACCATTATCGACTTCGAGACTGGTGACTTCAGCCAATACACATTCGACAACACCATCTCCAGCTATCCTTGGACGGTCGTTCAAGAAGGCAATGATGGCTACTGCATGAAGAGCGCCAACGCTGGTGTTGCCAGCAGCACTTCAGCTATCGAGGCTTCGAAGAACTTCGGCTCCGATGGCATGGTTAGCTTCGATGCCCTGTGCCAAGGTGAAGGTACATCCACACACTGGGATAAGTGCCAATTCTTCATCGACGGTGTCGAAATGATGAACCACGGTGCTGAGGTTTCAGGCTGGAATAATTACAGCTATCCTGTTACTGCCGGTGAACACACCTTCAAGTGGTCATACACCAAAGATGGTAGTGTCAACCCGACGGGCGACTGCTTCAAAGTCGACAATATCAGCTTTACCATTGGTCGCGAGAGCAATGAAGAGCGTCATCTTGAATATTATAAGGTGTTGTGCACCAGCATCGACGGTGTGCCGATCTACAACCACAACACGGTTTATCCGTTCTGCCAGCTGTCAACCAACGAACCTTACAATGCACCTCTCGTAGAGGGCGAGCATTACCTCTGCAAGGTCGCTGTGATGTACAGCACAGGTATGAGCGAATGGAGCGAACCCGTTGAATGGGAGTATGAACCTTGCGATCACTGGGGACCTGTTGACGAAGTCACTGAAAACACCACCACCCAAGGTAACCACATTGAGTGGGTGTTTGAACATGGCTTCAACCCGTACGGTGGCGACACCCCGACTCCGGATCCTCAAGGTGAGACCACTTTGAGTGAAGGCTTCGAAAATGGCATGCCAACTGGTTGGACTACCATCGATGCTGATGGGGATGGCTACAATTGGAATCTTGGTTCCATTCTTATGGCAGGTTACCTCATTCCTTCACATAGTGGTGAAGATTGTGTGACCTCACAGAGCTATACATCTGGTGCAGGTGCCTTGCATCCTGACAACTATCTTGTCACTCCTCAGGTGTCTATTGTTAATGGATCAACATTTAGCTTCTGGGCTTGCGCTCAGGATCCTGATTATGCAGCTGAGCACTTTGGTGTAGCTATTTCTACTGGCAGCCAAAACAACGCTGCTGACTTTACCACGATTCAGGAATGGACAATGACCGCCAAGAGCACTGGTAAGGCAGGCAACTATGCTCATAGAGGCCGTGAAGGCCGCGAAGGCAACTGGTATCAATATACTGTTGATTTGAGTGCTTATGCTGGTCAGAACGCTTATATTGCTATTCGTCACTTCAACTGCTCCGACATGTTCTACATCAACGTTGATGACATTGAGCTCACTGCTGGTGCCAAGGGTGGCTACAGCTTTGACAAGGGCGGCGAGTTCTACTCGCAATATGCCGATGAAGGCGTCATGCTGAACTTCTTTGCCGAGGACAATGTCTACTTCAGAGCATTCTTCCTCTACACCCTCAGCAACGACAGCCGCTTCACAGTGACTCCTGAAAATGAGTATGGCAAGTTCATTGTCAACCCGGCTTACGAGATGGACAACTTCATGGGTGAATTCGAAGACTTCTACAAGAATGCCATCACTGACTTCGGCCTGATGGACAAGGTTGAAGTCACCGAGGCTAATGGCATTTGGAAGAGCAACATTACTCCTGCCCATTACCTCTCCATCATGATGGATGTGTATACAATCCATTCAAGAACCGAGAACGACCATTGCATCAACTCGCTGCCGTTCTGCACTTCGGAAGTGATCGAATTCCCTGCTGCTCACGATGGTGGCGCTACTGCTGATGAAAATGCCGAATTCGGTTGCGTCTTAAGTCAGCCTTATCCGTCATGGTATCACATGAGAATAGAAACGGCTGGTCAGTTTGTGATTCACATGGAAGCTCACGATCCTGACAATCCAGGTAGCAATAGAGACATTGACTATTGCCTCTGGGGTCCCTTCACCGATCCGTATGCACCTTGCGCAAATGATCTGACTTGCGAAAAGATCATCGACTGCAGCTATTCAACTGCAAGCGTTGAGGATGCTTATCTGGGCTATCCTTTGTCAGAACATGATCACGGTGGTTCTTCGCTCGCCGATGGTAGCTGCATTACCTACCATGTGCCTGAAGTGGGTGAGTATTACATCCTGATGATTACGAACTATTCGCAGCAACAGTGCAATATCTCCTTCACCAAGACCGAAGGTGTTGGCGAGACCGACTGCGACATCGTTGTTCCTACCGTCGATATCCTCGGCTTCTTGATCACCAAGGATGGTGAATATCTTGCCTTCGCAGATGCTAATGTTCGCGACTACACCGATGTCGATGAGTTCGGCGAGCATGAATACTGCGTCCGCCCGATCTATCCTGGTGAAATGGTGCTGCCCGACCACAACTATGGCTGGTCAATGGGTTGCCCGGTCTGCGCAGAGCCTGAAGTTATTGAGGATTGCGCTCCTGTTGAGAACCTCAGTGGTTATTACCTGAACTACAATGGTGAAGAAGGTCTTGCCATCGAATTCGACGAGCCTGAAGGTGCAACGCAACTTGCCTTCTACGCTGACGGTGAGCCAGCTGGCACTCTTGCTGCTACAGGTGGTCATCGTGCCATCTTCCTCAGCTTCGATGGGGAATTTCCTGAGCACACCTTCGTCATCGGCATTGTGGCCATCCACGCTGACTGTGAGTCAGAAATGGTTGAGACCAGTATCTACTACGATGAGGTTCCTGAGAACAGCGCCGAGATTGCCCTGTTCCCGAACCCGACCAAGGATAACGTCACCATCAAGGCTGCTGGCATGCGCCACATCACTGTGACGAGCGTCCTCGGCCAGGTGGTCTACGATGCTGAGGTTGACAGCGACCAAATGATCCTGAACATGTCGCAATTCAATGCTGGCGTGTATATGGTTCGCGTTGTCACCGCCAACGGCGTCGGAACTCGCCGCGTGACCGTGGTCAGATAAGACTGTATGCATGTAGAGACGCATTCGTTGCGTCTCTACAGACCTAAGAAAGGCGACCCCGTGAAGGGGCCGCCTTTTTTTTGTTTCTAAAGGAAAAAACCTTATCTTTGCAGCAAAATAAAACAGTAAACAATACCTTATTAATATGATAGCAAAAGAATTACTTAATCCGAGAAGCATTGTCGTATGCGGTGCCTCGTCCGACATCCATAAACCAGGTGGTAAATCATTGAAGAACCTCCTGGAGAGCCCTTTTAAAGGTCAGGTTTATGCTGTGAACCCCAAAGAGACCGAAGTGCAAGGCGTGAAGTGTTACGCTAAGGTGGATGACCTTCCTCAGGTTGACTGTGCCATCCTCTGCATTGCCGCCAAGTTTTGTGCCCAAACAGTCGATGTGTTGGCTAAAGAGAAGGGCTGCAAAGGCTTTATCATCGTCAGTGCTGGTTTCTCTGAAGAGAGCCACGAAGGCGCTGAAATCGAGAAACACATCGTTGATACCATTAACAGCGTCGGCGGTTCTCTCATCGGTCCTAATTGCACGGGTTTCCTTAACGTGAACTATGCCGGCTGCTTCGACACCCCTATCCCTCCATTGGATCCTAAGGGTGTAGACTTCATCACGGGTAGCGGTGCCACCGCCGTGTTTATCAAAGAATACGGCATGAGCAATGGCTTGAAGTTCAACAGCGTGTGGGCTGTGGGTAACAGCGCTCAATTGGGTATAGAAGATGTGTTGGAACACCTCGACGAGACCTTCGACCCTGAGAAGTCGAGTCATGTCATTATGCTTTACATGGAGAAAATCGGTGACCCACAGCGTTTGCTCAAGCATAGCCGCAGTCTCATTAACAAGGGCTGTCACATCGCTGCTATCAAGAGTGGTGGTAGTGCTGCAGGTAGCCGCGCCGCATCATCACATACGGGCGCCCTGGCCACTAACGACGCTGCCGTCGATGCCTTGTTCCGTAAGGCGGGCATTGTGCGTTGCCATAACCGTCAGGAACTCACCACTGTCTGTGGCGTGTTCATGCATCCCGAATTGAAAGGGAAACGCTGCGCCGTCATTACCCATGCCGGTGGCCCAGCAGTGATGCTCACCGACGTGCTCAGCAATGGTGGCATGGAGGTTCCTTCGCTGAAAGACCATCCCGCCAGCCCAGCCTTGCTCGCAAAGCTTTACGGAGGCTCCTCTGTGGGCAACCCCATCGACTTCCTCGCAACAGGTACTGCTGAGCAACTTGGCTATATCATCGATACTGTCGAGAACGAGTACGATGAGATTGACTTCTCCGTGGTCATTTTCGGCTCGCCCGGCCTGTTCAGCAATAAGGAAGTGTATGATCTGCTCGATGAGAAGATGAAGACCTGCAAGAAGCCCATTTTCCCTGTGTTGCCTTCCATCATCAACGTCAAGGAAGAGATAGAGGACTTCATTGCTAAAGGACGCATTAACTTCCCAGAGGAGTGCGTGCTGGGTAACGCCATATGTAAGGTCTACAACACTCCGAAGCCACAGCCTGAACACGTGGAGCTGCCTCAAGTCGACGTGGCGCGCATCCGACGCACAATCGACCGTTGTAAGGATGGCTATTTGGAGATTGCCGATTACAACGAGTTGCTTGACGCCGCTGGTATTAGCCGTAAGAAGAGCGTTGAAGTGAGCAAGAAAGAAGATGCCCTCGCCTTTGCCAAGGAAGTGGGCTGCTCGAAGGATGTCCCGCTCGTTATGAAGGTCGTCGGCCCATTACATAAAAGCGACGTGGGTGGCGTGACGCTCGGTGTTAAAGATCTTGACACGGTGGCCAAGGAGTTTGACCGTTTGATCGTTATTCCTGAGACTTATGCCGTGGAGATATATCCGATGCTTGACGGTACTGACGTATACATTGGCGCCATCAAGGATGCCAAGTTCGGCCATCAAATCTTCTTCGGACTGGGTGGTATTTTCATCGAAGTTCTGAAAGATGTCCAATCGGCATTGGCACCGATCACGGCTGACGAAGCCAAAGAGATGCTCAAACAGCTCAAGGGCTATAAGATTTTGCAGGGCGTGCGTGGTCAAGAAGGCGTCAACCTTGACCTTTACGCCGACCAGGTGGCTCGCGTTAGCGCTTTGGTACAAGCTGCTCCTGAGATTGCCGAGATGGACCTCAACCCATTGCTGGGTAATCCTCGTTACGTCACGGCTGTGGATGCACGTATTAGAATTGAAAAATAATTAGGGTGCTGTAGAGACGCAAAAACCTTGCGTCTCTACACACCAAATCATTTGAAACATGATTACCGAAAAAGCAACCTATTACCTTGTCTATGCTGCATTGGTCGTCGTCACCTTTTTGCTCGACAACCTGCTGCTGAAAAAGACCGACAAGACCAGTCGTACCATTGGTTACATCCTTAGTATCATCGTCGATTTGGCCATTTTTGGCTATGGCATTTACCTATATCTTGCCAAAGGTGAAGACCAGACCGGTTTCGTGTTAGGAGGCATCCTATGCGGATTGTGCCTGTTGTGCTTGCTGGGACGTTATTGGCAGAACAAGGAACAAGATAAGAAGGCGAGGAACTTGACTCGGGATGAATAAGTCATGTAGAGTCATACTGTTACTGCTGTTTTTCCCTTTTATACTTTTAGGGCAGACGGATACGGTGCTTTTTTCCAGCCGCGGTGGGTTCTATGACGAAAGCTTTACCTTGGCTTTGGAAAGTCAACAGGGTCATCGTATTCGCTACACTTTCAATGGAGAGACGCCAACGGCAAGCTCGACACTTTATAACGGCCCGTTTTTTTTGGACGAAAATTGTTTTTCTAGGTCAAACATCCATACGATTGTCAATTGCATCCCGTCGGTTTATCATGCCGTGACGGATGTTGAACGAGTTATTGTGATTCGGGCCGCGGCTTTCGACGACCATGACAACTGCGTCAGCTCGATAGTCACCAATACTTATATAATAAAGTCATTGGGTAGCGATACTCATGGCTTGCCAGTAGTTTCCATTGCTGCTGATTCCTTGGCGTTGTTCGATTACGATACTGGTATTTTTGTTCCAGGGGTGAATTATGATCCAGCTGATTCTACCCATACGGGCAATTATTGCCAAAGGGGCATTGAATGGGAACGGCGAATCAATGTTGAGTTCTATGAAACCAATAACTGGGGTATCAATCAAATATGTGGTCTTCGTACACATGGAGGTGCCTCGAGATGGTTCCAACAAAAAGGAATGCGTATTTATGCAAGAGAGGAATACGGGAAGAAACGTTTTAAGCATCAGTTCTTTATTTCCACTCCTATCGATAGTTACAAACACCTCAACCTGCATCCATTTCGTTGTAGCAATTGGTTGCAAACGGGAGGGCAGGAGTATCTTTCGCAAATGGTCGGTGCGCAACTTAATGTTGATGGTCTTGGGGTGCGCGAAGTCGCAGTTTTTATCAATGGCGAGTATTGGGGCATCTATACCTTGGAAGAGTCGCCAGATGAGCGCTATCTTGAAGACCATTATGAGGTGAATCTTGAGGAAGTCAATGTCTTGAAGTATTGGGCAGTGCCTCAATATGGCGATCCCACAGATTGTCGTAACTTCAGGCTTTGGATACGCGATGCCGACCTCACTCAGCCCGAAGATTCTGCTTATGCCTTTTCCCATATGGATGTTCCTAGTTATATCGATTACTTGATCTTGGAGACATATGGGGCTAACCTCGATTGGCCAACAAATAATGTGTTGATATGGCAAGCAATGACAGGAGCTCCTTTTCGTATGCTTTTTTATGATGGGGACGGATGCTTTACAAGATGGTATTTTCATGCGGTCTATAATGCGATGAATCAAGGCGGAAATAGTTTGATTACCAATAAGTTGTTTGAGAATGAGGGGTTTAAGAGAATGTTTCAGGAACGTTACTATGAGTTGAGAACTTCCGTGTTGAGCTACGATGCCCTGAAACATATTTGGGACGGATACCGCTCTATTGTAGAAGAAGAGGTACCAAGGCAATCCGAACGTTTTGGTTTCCCAAAAAATGTGCAACGTTGGCAATCGGATATGGATAGTACCGAAGCCTTTTTCCTCAAACGCAGTCGTGCCTATGAGCAGGAGCTGTTCGATCTACTTAGCGTTGAGGAGATGGCCTCGTTAGAGTTCTCGGTGTTTCCCAATCCCAATAAGGGAGTGTTTTACATTCTTTTGGATACGGACGAGAACGTTGTGTTGCCTATAGAAATGTTTGATTGTCTTGGACGTCGTGTTTATTATAGGAATAGTTCATTTGTCGGAAAGACAAGCGTTAGAGTTAGTGCAGAATTGCCGCCTGGATTGTATTTACTAAGGGTCGGCCATCGTTCGAAACGAATCGTCATACAATAGAAATATGAAAAAATCAGATCTTATCACATTAATCGTTGTAGGTGCCGTGATATGCGGCTTTGCATTCATTCCAGGCGCATGGGATTGGTTCAACACAACCACCAAAAACCATGGCCTGCTGATGAGTTTCTTCAAGTTCGCAATTTTGGGTACTTTTGGTGAGATGTTGGCATTGCGCATTCGTGAGGGTGTGTATCACAAGGAAGGTTTCGGTTTGCTGCCTAAGATGCTGGTTTGGGGTGTATTGGGTGTAGTCATCGCCTCGGCCATGACCATCTTCAAAAACGGTACTATCGCTTTGTTGGACGGAGGTTTCCATCTCGATGGGAAAGCCGCGGAATGGTTTAAATCCGACCTTTGCTGGGGGAAGGTCTTTGTCGCGTTATGTATCAGCGTGCTTATGAACACTTTGTTTGCGCCTGTCTTTATGACCTTCCACAAGATCACCGATATTCATATTGCTGAGACAGGGGGGACGTTGAAAGGCTTTTTCAGCGCTCCTTTGAAGATCCGTGAGACCTTGTCTAAGAAGCTCAACTGGGATATCCAATACGGTTTCGTGTTTGCCAAGACCATACCGTTGTTTTGGTATCCTGCTCATACCATTACTTTCTTGCTGCCGCCAACTTTACAGGTGCTGTTTGCTGCTCTCCTTGGCGTGGCTCTGGGTGTCATCTTGAGCATTAAGAAATAAAACTTATACGGTCTAGGAAAAACCTGCTTGCGACCTCTATTTTATTCAAATTTTATGATACGGTGCACACTATGGCAGCTGCCGTGGTTGACTTGTAATAGATAAACGCCAATGCTTAAACCACTCAAATCAATTTCGAATTGTGTGCCTGAAACAGCTTGCTCTTTCAGCATTCGACCAAATACATCATATACTTTAATACTCTGTGATGCTATCTCTGTAGTAACACTTAATACTGAAGTGAACGGGTTGGGATAAAATGTACACAGGTTTTTGTATTCTTCGATATCAGAAGTGTTTGTGATGCTGATTTCTTGAATGTTACCGCCAATCAAAGGATAGTTGGTGGAGATTACGCGGAGGCGGTAGTGCTGTCCGCTGGGCACATTGGGGATGCGGGCGGTGATGCTGCCACTTGTGTGGGTGGTGATGCGCCCCAATTCGGTGGGATTGCTGAAACTGCCGTTCGCATCAGAGAGCTGGGCAATGACCTGGTTGGCCGAAGTGTTGAGGTTTTCAGGAGACATGGTTCCTGTCAAGGTGAAGGGAATGGTGATCGCGTCGTTAGGCACAAAATTGTTGGAGGCAAGCTGCCCCATCGTAAGTGTTGGGTTATAGATGAGCAATACATCGTCGATGAGTAGGTCGTCGTTGGTGCTACCCGAGCCAGGCGTCTCGTTGGTGGTGGCAGTCATGAGGATATAGCGCACGTCGGAGCAGGGGCCATTGTTGTTGAAAGGGATGCTTAAGCGGTGCCAAGTATAGGCTCCACCGGCCACCGAGGTGCGGGTAAACGAACGAACTGCTGTGGCCACATGCATGTTGACCGGTTCTTCGGTTCCATTGGCAATGATCCTGTAATCGGCGTCACCGTGGACGACAGCTTTCACTTGTGCCTTGTCGGATGTGCTTTGGCTACGGAAGCATACCCAGATGGTGAGAGAGTCGGGGAGTTGGATGAGGTGGGTGCTGAAAGCGGTCTCTGAACGTTGCGTATAGTTGTAATTGCCCGAGCCCGTTGCCGACATGCTGCCGGCATTCATGCGTCCATTTGTGATGTTGCCATTAGCTGTGACACCTAGAACTCTTTCTGGGAAAACACGTACACTTTTGCTTCCGTTGGAGCCAGGGCGTGTCTGAGAGGATTGCTCTATTTGACTCGATACAAATCCCGAAAAAGAGCCCGTTGCCGTGCCTCCTGAGTGCCAGTGTGAGGGCTCGCTAACAGCGTTTTCATCCCGTGAGGTCCATTGCTCAAAGCCTCGGTTGTCAAATTGAAGACCATTTTGGGCCAAAAGTCCCAGATTAATAAAACTGAAAAAGAACAAACTTAAAAAACAAACAATGGTGTGTTTCATAGCTAATCTGGTTATATGAAACCACAAAAATAGAAAAAAGAAGATTAAAGGAGGAAATGCTTTGCCCTTTTCAGTACTTTTGCAACTCAAATCATCAACCAATGAAAAGACTTTTTTTTACTCTTGCGTTGTTGCTTGTTGCTTTTGTGGCGAGGGCACAATGGACGCTGCGAACCTATGGTGAATATGACTACACGCGTATTTCGGGCAGCAGTGCATCACTTGCCTTGATGGGCAATTACCAAATGGCCGATAACTTCAACATCGGGTTAGGTTTTCAAGCCACGACTTTGAGCCGCTATTCCCTGAATCTGCAGTATCAAATTGACCTGCTGAAAGCAGAATGCGGCACACTTTATTTGGAAAACCGTTATTTGTATCGCGTCTTCCCGAACTATGATTTGCAGGAATTCAATGGCGTGCTCGATTTGGGTTGGCGCGATCGACATTTCAACTTTCAGTTGGGCTTGACCAACCGTTATACAGCCCCCATACCGTTACGAAAAAATGGTGGCATGGATGTGACCTTCGAGCCGATGAATGTTACTTTCTGCGTGGAAGGCAACCTGTTTGACCAGAAACATCCCTGGAATGTGGGTGCCCGCATTTCGAATTACAGGGACTTCGTCATCGAGCGTTTTACGCTGTTTTTCTATAGCGTGAATGGCTATTACGACTTTGGCAATGGTTTGCGACTCACTTCGGAATTCGGCCTACATCCTTGCGGCGTACTCAACCTGTCGTCGCAATACAACGGCTGGTTTGGCAATGTCGGACTGATTTGGAAACCTAAAAACTGAACACTATGAAAAAGCTACACCTTATCATATTAGCAGCTGCCATGTTATTGGCCACTGGCTGCAACCGTCTTGATGTGGCCGGTATGGTCATCAACCGCAGTGACACTGAGGAACGCGTGGCCGACTGGCTCGACTACAACGCACAGAACGGCGAACCCGTCATCGAGAATGCCCCTGACGAGTACCACATTTATTCCTGTTCCGACTCGCACTATTCCGAGCGCGACAGCATCGTGCCTCAGGGCGAGAACGACCGTCTNNGCCGAGCGCAACGACCCCAAGGCCATTTTCGCCATCCATGCCGGCGACTTGGTGAATGAAAGTGGCGAAGCAGGTTTCAGGATGTCAGCCGAAGCCATGGCCTATAACCCAAAAACGCAAATCAAAAACGACCCTTGTTTTCCTGTCATCGGCAACCATGATGTGTACTTCGACTGCACACCTTTTTACAAGCAGTATTTCCACACATCGACCTATACAGTAACTGTGAATACTATCAGTGGCTACAAGGATTTGTTCATCTTCTTGGATTCGGGTAACGGTACCCATGGCAAGCGGCAGTTGGAATGGCTGGAGGAGAAACTCTCACATCGTGACGACTATCGTCATTGTTTCGTCGTCAGTCACAACTGGCTGTTCCGTACCTCTTATAATTACGCCACCACACCTGCTGCCAACTTGCCACAAGACGAGCAATATGCCTTCATGGACTTGATGAGTCACAGCAACGTGGAGTTGGTCATCATGGGACATTTCCACATGCGCGAGCAGCGTCAGTTTGGCGGTGTGCAGTATGTGATGACCGACAACCTCAATGAAGATAAGGTGACGCCAAGTTATCTGGTGGTGACGGTCGGGGAGAAGGTCAGATATGAGTATGAAGAGCTGGAGATGGAGTAAAAAGGTCTCTACCATCCACTTTTCAACGCATTGAATTACAAATAGTTGATTTTTGGCTTTCCGCAAATATCTCTACACGAGGCTTAGGCTTGCGGAAAGCCTGTTTTTTCACTATACTTTTGCATGGTCAAACCTAAAATTGTACCATGCGATGAACACAAGAATCCTATTCCCCACAGCCGCCTTTGTGATGCTCAGCGTGGCGGTCTTTGCCCAAGTCGAAATTCCTGAAGTCAAACCGAAAGCCGACAGCCTGCAGATGGCGGTAGACACTTTGCTGCTTGAAGGCATCACCATCACGGC
>DBXU01000091.1:13415-14023 GCA_002310075.1 Bacteroidales bacterium UBA1204
GGAGTGAGCGTCGATGTGGAAGGCAACATCACCTTGCGCGGGACTTCTTCCGTTGAAATTTGGATCAATGACCAGCCTTCCAACCTCACGGAAGAAAACCTCAAGGCCTACATCCAGACCTTGCCCGCCAACGCCATCGACCGCATAGAAGTCATCACTAACCCATCGGCGCGTTATGCCACCACCGCCGATGGCATCATCAACATCGTGATGAACACCAAAATCAAGCGGAACGAGTTCTTTTGCTTTGGCACCAATGTTTCTTCGCAACCCTACGTGATGCCTTGGGCTTCCTACGTCTGGAAAAACGATAAGTGGACGGTGAATGCCTACGCGAACACATATTGGTATCATGGTAAAGGCGAAGCGCATTCTGAGAAGGATTTGTATGGTGAAGATGAAGAAGGAAACCAAGTCTTGACCAGCCATTTGAAGAGTAGCATGTACAACAATTACACTACTTACAGTCCAGGGGTCAACCTGAACTTGACTTACACGCCTGACAAGATGAACACATTCTCTTTGTATGCCATGTTTTGGGATTCATTTGGGCCTTCGGAGGTTAGACAGGAGCGCGAACGCGTTGAATACATTGAACAATCGGGCGA
>DBXU01000091.1:14096-14473 GCA_002310075.1 Bacteroidales bacterium UBA1204
GAAGAAGGACATAACCTTACTTTACGCATGAATGGAAGTATTACCCGTTCGGCGCTTCCTATTGATTATCACAAGATTTACACCTTGCCGTCTCCGTATGAAAGGGCATTCGTGATGGACTATGTCTCGACCAACATCCCTATCAATGCACGCGTGGATTACAATTTACCTTATTCCAAGAATGGCGAATTTGGCATGGGCATCAATGCCGGTTGGGAAGGAAAAAACGAGTGCAGCCCATTGGACAGTCTGGCCAATGGCGTATATGTGCACGACTCGGTAATGTCGTATCGATTCCGTCAGGTCGATCATCATTTGGGCGGCTATTTCCAGGTGCGGCACCGTTTCGGCAATTTTACTGTGCAGCCTACTTTGAG
>DBXU01000091.1:14529-14967 GCA_002310075.1 Bacteroidales bacterium UBA1204
TACAGCTTATTATTTCTATCCTTTGCCATCGCTGCATCTGTCGTATCACACCCAGTCGATGCACAACTTCAAGTTGAGTTATTCCATGAGGATCCAGAATCCTTACGCAGAGCAACTGAGTCCTTTTATCAAATTCGATGAGGAATCCTATGCTACGGGCAATCCTAAGCTGAAACAAGTTTTCACCCACAACATTGAGGCAAGTTGGACGAAGTATTGGGACGATTTTGGTTCTGTAGGTTTGACGGGATATTATAAAGGAAAACAAAATGAAATCAACAAGATAACTGACGCGGCTTACCATGAGCATTATGGCAGGGTGGTCTCTTTCAACTGGCCGGTCAATGTAGGCAGGTCGTATAATGCGGGTGGTGAGTTCAACATGATGTATCGTCCGAACGGGATGTTCAATTTGCGGTTTTATGCCAACCTTTATGA
>DBXU01000091.1:15036-15368 GCA_002310075.1 Bacteroidales bacterium UBA1204
CTATGGGACCGTCTGGAAGTGCATGCCTCGGCTTACTACAACTCTCCGACCCAGACGCTGTTTTGGAAGAAGGGCGCCAATTATTCCGTCGACTGCGGTATGCGTGCCGATTTCTTCGATCATAAGTTGTCGGTGTTTGTTAACGGCTATGATTTGTTTGGTTTGTTGAAGCAAGACACTTACATTGATAGCCCAACGGTAACGGTTTCAGAAACATCGAGATACAATTCTTCTTGTGTGTGTGCAGGTTTTACATTGCGTTTCGGTAACATCGAACTGGAGAATGAGGCCCAAAATGGTGGGGAAGCGGCGGGGCAATAATTGTTGAATTG
>DBXU01000091.1:15477-17065 GCA_002310075.1 Bacteroidales bacterium UBA1204
TTGGCAGCTTGCAATGTGAAGTCCGACATGGACAACATGGAACGGACGGTGTTGGAGATCGAAGGCAAATTCAGCAGGGGAGAGGACATCTCGCAGGACACCTCCATTTTTCAGGCACGGCGTTATTTCAATCTCACTGACGATGCCGAGATGAANNACCTTGTCGGCCCTTTACAGCGGTTGCGTCTATTGGCAGCAAAACAACTTCGACTCGGCCATGGCGGCTTTGAATGAGGCCATTGTCACGGCAAGGTCGAGCGAGAACATCAAACTGATGGAAAAAGTACAGACCACCATTTCAACCTTGAATGGCGACCTGGACCATAGCGAAAATATGATTTCAGTTTTTCTGCGCCGGCGCAAAATGCTTTTCATCATTTCGTTGGTATTGGTTGTGGCGGTCGCGTTGGTGTTTTTCCTCTTGTATCGTGCCACTCAAAAACGTGCTACGATAGCTGAGTTGAACCTGGATATTACCCGTTTGCAACAAGAATCCGAGGCATTAGCTGAGACCAATCGCGATAACCTCTTCCGAAAGGNNAATGATGGTTTACAAGATTTTCTTGATTGGCGAGAACAAGGATATTGACAAGCCGTCCTTCCAAAAGCTGAAATCATGTGTCTGCGGACAAGCCGACTCTGCCTATGATGTTATCTTTGAAGAATACAACAAGGTTTATCCCGATGTGGTTCAACGCATCAAGAGTAACCAACCTGCTATGACCGATAGTGAATTCAAGGTCTGCATATTATCGATGATGCCATTTTCAGTGAAGGAAGTGGCTGACATTTTGGATGTATCATCCGCGATGATCGGTAAAGCACGCACCAGTATCCGCAAGAAGTTGGGTATGACCGAGGCCAGAGGGGGCATTGAAGAGTTTGTTTTGGGGACGGCAGAAAAATAATCTTTCTCAAAGTGGCGAGATACTTTTGTATTAGCTACTTTTGCAGAGTAAAATGCATGTTCGACTATCATGAAAAAACACTATCAGAGAACCCTGTTGACCGTATGCTTCTGTTGGGCTTTTATCAGCAGTTTCGCCCAAGTGAAAGTGTATAAAGGAAATTCCTCCTACAGTAGCGACGTGATTTGCAATGTGAAGGACAATAAAGTGTATAAGGGTAATTCCTTGTACTCGTCTGATGTCCTTTGCCGAATTGACGACAACAAAGTGTATAAGGGCAATTCCTCCTACAGCAGTGATATCCTGTTCACCATCAGGGATGGGAAAGTCTATCGAGGGTCGTCATCGTATTCTTCCGATGTGGTTTTCACGATCAGGGACGGCAAGCTCTACCAAGGCAATTCGGGTTATTCATCTGACGTTTTTGCCAACAAGCAAGGTCTCAAAGTGTATAAAAACAACTCCAGTTATTCTTCGGATGTTGAGTTCACCCTTTCCGACAATGTCACGATCGAACAGTTTGTGGCTATATGGTATGCGGTGAAGTACTGCTGGTAATGGACCGCTAAAACAACAATCGCCCGCCGGAAGCATCCAGCGGGCGATTTTCTTTTATGGAAATATGAGGCTTATTTCTTCTCGGTAGGATAGGTCAATCCCATGTTATACAGGATGAACGA
>DBXU01000091.1:17177-17307 GCA_002310075.1 Bacteroidales bacterium UBA1204
GCATACTTGAACGAGTGGGCAGGCACTACACGGTCGTCGTGGTCGGCCGTGGTGACCATGATGGCAGGATAGTGCACGTCTTCGCCGCTCTTGATGGTGTGCAACGGTGAGTAGGCATACAAAGCCTTGA
>DBXU01000143.1 GCA_002310075.1 Bacteroidales bacterium UBA1204
TTGAGATGGAGTTCCCTGTCCGAAAAAACACGCCGATTGAAATTCATTTCTTGCCAAGTTTCCTTTACGACCCATTCAAGGATAAGAAAATGCAACGCTATTTCCGTCAGCAACTGGTTCAACCAAAGCAAGTTGAACTGCCTGAAGAAGGTATCATCAACATTCCCAACGACGAGATGAACTTGGTGTTCCAGTTGAGCCACATATATCGCCATCTCTTCTATGAAGGCATTGGATTAAGGCAGTTGATGGACTTTTACTATTTGAGTCAGCACACTCTTGCTTCAACAACAGGAGAAAAATTGAAGGGAAAAGTTTTGCCTGTCATTCGCGACCTTGGCCTGATGGACTTCTGTAAGGCTTTGATGTGGGTTCTGGGCGAAGTGTTTTACATGCCTAAAGACCAGATGTTGGCTGAGCCTGATGAACATCGGGGCCGATTCCTTCTCAGCGAGGTAATGCGTGCTGGCAATTTTGGCCATTCAGACGATCGTGTCGGCAATTGGGCAGAGATGAACCGATGGAAACGCCTGACTTGGGGCACTCGTTGGAGTTGGCGACTTATCGGCCAATATCCTCGAGAAGTGTTCTGGCATCCTTATTATCGAATATCACAATACTTTTGGCGACTTTTTAATGGTTATTTATAATGGTTAGAGAAAATAAGACTTCCGATAATAGCATACGCTGGATGATACTGGCAGGCGAATTGCTGGCTCTTAATACCGCCCTGCTGACAATGTCCTACGTATACAAAAGCATGGGTAACGCCACCACTCCACACTACAAGCGTCTGATGGTGCTTATGTCGTTGGTGTATATACTATGCGATATACAAAGCCGTCACCATATTTACGACCGCTTCGTTCGAGGCGACCAGTTGCTGCGAAGCTTTTTGTTCAGCACAACTCTCTTCGTAGTGCTCAGCCTCATGGTGATGTGGGTGTTCCGTTGGCCTTTGATGACGTGGGACTTCATGCTGCCCTTCTATGGTTTCATCATCCTGTTCCTGTTCTTCTATCGTTGGACTTTGAGGAAATGCATTAAGTGGTATCGCAAACGTGGTCGTAACACCATGACCGTTATCTTCATTGGCAATATCAATGTGGCAAGCGAGCTCTACAAGACGATGGAATCTGATCCTACAACCGGTTACAAGGTAAAGGGATATTTTTCTGACGAACCTCGAACAAATGTTACGGGAGAGAACTATCTTGGCAAACCTGAGGAAGCACTCAACTACATCGAAAATCACCAATTGCATCAAGTTTATTGTCTGCTTCCTTCGTCGCAAAATGATTTGATTAACAAGCTCATGCAAACATGCACAAACAACATTGTGCGCTACAATCACATCCCCGATTCCTTTAATTATCAACGACATACGATGGCTCTTAACTTGATGGACGGCACGCCTGTTTTTTGCTTGCACAACGAACCGCTTTCCATGCTGGGCAACCGTATCATCAAACGATCTTTCGACCTGATTGTCTCGAGCATTTTCCTGCTTACCATCTTTCCTATCGTATACATCGTTTTTGGCCTGCTCATCAAACTCAGTTCGCCAGGTCCTATCCTTTTCAAGCAAAAGCGTTCCGGCTTGAACGGCAAGGAGTTCTATTGTTATAAGTTCCGTTCGATGCGAGTGAATGTGGATAGTGACAAAGTCCAAGCCACAAAGAACGACCCTAGAAAGACACGAATCGGAGAGTTCATGCGTCGGACCAGCATTGACGAGCTTCCGCAGTTCATCAATGTCTGGCTGGGCAATATGAGCATCGTCGGCCCACGCCCTCACATGGTCATGCACACGGAACAGTACAGCCAACTCATCTCCAGCTATATGGTGCGCCACTTTGCCAAGCCGGGCATCACCGGTTATGCGCAAGTGACGGGCTTCCGTGGAGAGACCTCTGAACTATGGCAAATGGAAGGGCGCATCAAGAAGGATATCTGGTACATCGAGCATTGGAGTTTTGCCCTCGACCTCTTCATCATCTGGAAGACCATCTACAATGGTATCATCGGAGAAGAAAACGCATACTGATCAAATTCATAATTTATTAATTCATATTTCAAATACAGTAAGGATGAAAAAGATTGTTCTATCGATTGCCCTAGCTGCAATCAGTCTGACGAGCTTGGCCCAAAGCGCTGAGTTCTTCAAACCCTACAAGCAGACAGACTTGCGTCTGCCTAGTGTTCCACTCGTCGTCAGCGACCCCTACTTCTCCGTTTGGAGCCCATATGATAAATTGACTGACGGAAGCACACGTCATTGGACCAACGACGAGAAACCCCTGGAGGGTCTGCTTTTTGTGGATGGCACCACTTATCGCTGGATGGGTTCAGCACAACGTACGCTTATGGAAAGTGTCGTTCCCATGGCAAACGAGGCAGAATGGGAGGCTCAATATACTGATCAAAAGCCTGCCGACGATTGGATGAAGTCTGAGTTCAACGCCTCTTCATGGAAGAACGGAAAGGGTGCCTTTGGCTCGGATAATTACGACAACATCAGAACTTCATGGACCAGGGAGGATAACGACATCTGGGTGCGCAGAACGGTTGACTTGACCGCTAGCCAGCTGCAAGGCGACCTCTACCTTATCTTCTCGCACGACGATGCTTGCGAAATCTACATCAACGGCAAGAAGGCCGCTACGGGCATCATGGATTATGTGGATGGCGTGGTGGTACGTCTTGATGGGGAAAGGGCTGGTCTGCTCAAGGAAGGCAAGAACGTCTTTGCCGTGCATTGCTACAACAAGACAGGCGGCGCTTTGGTCGATTTCGGCATTTTCCGCAACATAGCAAAGGGCAACGACAAGATTGTGACGGCAGAGCAGAAGAGCGTGGACGTGCTGGCCTGCAACACCTACTACACCTTCACATGCGGTCCTGTTGAGTTGGATGTTGTGTTCACGGCTCCACACATCATCGACGATTACGACCTGCTGTCGGCCCCCATCAACTATATTTCCTATCAGGTTCGAGCTACTGACGGCAAGCGTCACGATGTGAAATTCTACCTTTCCACTACGCCTCAGATGGCTGTCAATAAGATTCAGCAACCCACCATCTCGACGATGGAGTACAAGAATGGTACACAGTACCTCAAGGCAGGAACCATCCAGCAACCCATCCTCGCCAAGACTGGCGACGGAATCTGCATCGACTGGGGCTATGTCTATCTGGCTGGCACAAACGGCCGTCTTTGTTTGGCCAGCGATGCTGACATCAAGACGCAGTTCCTGGCTGACGGACGCCTGCCTCGATGCGAACGCCAAGTCGTCTGCCAGAAGNNCAGAAGCAAGTTTCCCTGCCCACCCTGGCATACGTTCACGACTTCGGCACGACAGAACAGGGCAGCAGCTTTGCAATGATTGGTTACGACGAGATTTGGGACATCGAGTACTTCTTCAAGCGCTACAAGGGCTATTGGGCTCACGAAGGCAGTGTCAGCATCTATGACATGTTCGACCGCATGAGAGGCAA
>DBXU01000006.1:0-1510 GCA_002310075.1 Bacteroidales bacterium UBA1204
CTTTGCAGGTAGGCGTTGGTCGAGTCGAGTGTGTCGAAATGATGGTACTGGAGCATCACTTCACCACGACCCTTTGTGTCTCGTCGCCGACTTTGACGGCGTAGATACCGCAGCCGAAACGCTTCATGTCGATTTTCAGCGTGCCTTCGCAATAGCCTTCGTAGACGCGCTGTCCGGCCATATTGTAGATGCCGACCTGTTGTTTGTCTTGGCTAATAATGTTGAGCAGGCCGTCGGTCGGGTTGGGGTAGATGCTGACGCTTTGGTTGAGGTTCTCGTCCACATCGGCCGTCACTTCGTAGGAGAACTCGTTGCTCTCGCTGAAGCCGAAGGTGTTGCCCGAGAAGAGAGTTTCGCCACTGGCTTTCAGGCCGTAGACGCCGCCTTGGAGGCCGTTGCCGCCAGCGTCATAAATGGTGAAGTCGTAGCAGCCGTCGCCCGTGATCTCAAGGGTCTCGGTGAACATATGGTTGGCTTGGTCGTAGGGACCGCCTTCGAGGACGACTTCGCCCGTCCAGAGGTTGGTCACCTTCCAGGTGGTCTCTTGCGGGTTGTTGTCGGTGCGGATGCTGAGCTTCATCACCTTGGCGACGTTCTCAGGGGCGCCCTTGAAATCGATAGTGACAATGTCGTTGGTCGAGGCTTCGTCGGCTCCTCCGTTGATGCTCTTAATCCTCACCTCCAGGGTGTTCTCTTCTTCCACAGGGAAGCTGAACTCGCCCAGGTCAACAGTCTCCGATTTGAAGGTGGACAGGTTGCCGCTCCATTCCACGTTGCCCAGCGTCTCGCCGTTGACGACGACCTCCAACTCGGCGGAGGTCAGGGCGTTGCTGCCGTTGTTGGTCAGGAGGACCTTGGGGTGGGACTCGCCGCTGCAGTTGGTGCCTTTCACGTTGCTGATGTCGCTCACCATGGCTTCGTTGGCATAATAGGGCTCGATGTTTTCGCTCGACTTGCAGGCTTGGTACACCTCTTTGGTGCCGTGGTTCTGAATCCAAGCGATGGCATCCAGTTGGTCGTTGTTATAAATATTGGCGAGTTCCCAAGTGAAGGTGTAGGCGAAATAGTCTCCAGCCTCCATGCTGCCAAGCGAGGTGCCGGAGGCAGTGGGGAGGAGCTTCTTCATCACGCTGTAGAAATCGCGTTCGCCGTTGGGACCGGGAGCGGAGTTGAAGTGGACCTCTTTCTCGATGACGCCCACGTAGAGTCTCACGTTGCCTTCGATGGCGGTGGAGGCGCGACCCATCACATGGACGGTGATGGTGTTGGCTGCTTCGTCCACTTCATAGGAGAGACGCATCTCAAAAGGCGATTCTATGGTCAGCCAGTTGTTGACCATGTTTTGGCTTAAGCCGCCAGGTGTGTTGGCGAAGCGGATGCCATCGACGACCGTATGGGGTACGGAAGTGACGTTGTAGACGCCTTTACGAGAATCATTGTCGGCCGTGTTGTGCAGATACATCGGGTCGTTGGCTGAAGGCCAATTCATGTGGTACTTGATGGCGGCCAC
>DBXU01000006.1:1622-1953 GCA_002310075.1 Bacteroidales bacterium UBA1204
TTCAGTGTAAAAAGCATCAGAAGCGATGCCAAAATGAAGGAAAATCTTTTCATCACGAAATGTTTTTAGTGTTTTTCAGCACAAAAGTAGATATTTTTCAAAAAATGGCAATATTTTTGTTGCATGATTGGGAAAAGTTTTGCATTTTTGCAGGTTGAAATTGAATGAATTAAAATAACAAATAAAAAACCGTTTCTATGATGAAAAAATCTATCTTTACACTGATTCTGTTGACCCTGATGGGTTATGTTTCGGCTCAGACCTTGCAGTTCGAGTGGGAAGGCACCGTCTTTGACGAGGGCGAGACCATTGAATGCACCAACGACGAGTT
>DBXU01000006.1:2136-7391 GCA_002310075.1 Bacteroidales bacterium UBA1204
TATGGCGATGTCATCATCAAGTATTACGCTTATGAAGAGCGTAACCCCGACCAGCGCATCAGCATCATTGTCCGCTTCCGTAAGTCGGGTGTCGGCGTCACTGAGAATGCTTATACGATGACGCTGGGTCAGGCTTATCCCAATCCTGCCACCAACACAGTGAGCTTCAACTACTCGTTTGGCGGCAACCTCTGCGCCGTGGTTTACAACCTGGTGGGTCAGGAAGTGATGCGTCAAGAGCTGAATGCCAACGATGGTCAGCTGAGTTTCTCGGTTGCCGACCTCCAGGGTGGCATTTATTTCTGCACCATGTTGGTGGATGGCCGCGCCGTCTCCACGCAAAAGTTCGTGGTGAAGAAATAACCGAAAGGCTTACGTGAAAAGAATGTTATGCCGCTCCTCGGAGCGGCATAATTTTTGTAAGGGTACTACCGAACTAAAAAACGAAAAGGAAAATGGAAAATCAAAAGAAACTACAAAGAGACAAACAAAACAAGGTGATTGGAGGCGTTTGCTCTGGAATGGCTAACTATTTTGGCATCGACGCGGCTCTGATTCGGCTGCTGTTTGTTGTCGCCTTCCTGTTCTTCAGCACCGGCTTCTGGATCTATGTCATACTCTGGATCGTGATGCCGGCTGGCGACATCACACGTCATCAGGCTGACTACGTCGTGTCGTCAGATGGTACGGTGGAAACCAACCCTGAAAACACGAAATCAGTCGTGAAACAGCCCACGCTCAACAAAGGTAGCCTTGTCGCCGGCTTGGTCCTCATCTGCATCGGCGCCTTAGGCTTGCTGAACATGTATTTCCCTGAATTCAATTGGCGTACGGCATGGCCCATACTGCTCATCGCTTTAGGCCTCTTCCTTATCATCCCCTTTAATAGAAAACAGTCATGAAAAGCAGAAATTTATTGTTGGGGATTCTCATCCTCTTCGTGGGCGTGGTGGCCCTGTTGGCAGCACTCAATGTCATCGACTTCAGCTGGTGGGTCGCCAGAAAGCTGTGGCCCATATTGTTCATCATCGTCGGTGTCATGATCTTGCCTCTCAAGGACTGGCTGAAAGCCCTCTTGCTGCTGGCCACGTTGTTTGTCGGCGTGCTCTTATATCAACACGAGGCGAACGTCAAGCACCATTGGCTCTTCTCACAAACGGAGAAGGCCCAGACGGAAATGCTTGCTTAGGTCTTGCCTCCCGAATAAGAAGGACTAGAGGCGAATTGCTTCTTTTTGCAAATTTTTGGTCGCTTGTTTGCAATAATTTGTATTTTTGCATCTTCTTATAATAGGTGTAAAACAAATTATTTGATAACAATATGTACAAACGTCAACTAACCAAGCTGTTTTTTGCGACTATCTTTTTCTTTTTTACCTCGATTGTAGCTGTGGCTCAGGACAATAGCATCAAGGGCTTTGTCTATGAGGAAGCCACTGGCGAGCCGATGATGTTCACCAATGTCTACCTGAAAGGCACCACGTATGGTGGCTCGACCAACGAGAACGGTTACTTCAATATCAACCGAATCCCCGACGGCAACTATACCTTGCTGATCACCAGCGTGGGCTTTGATACGATTTCGGAGAATTTCTCCTTGTCGAAAGGTCAAAGCATCAGCCGTAAGTATTTTCTGAAGGAAACCAGCAAACAGTTGGAGACGGTGACCATCACAGCCGACAAGATCGAGGCCCGTTCTGAGACCAAGACGTCGGTCATCACCGTGACACCTAAGACGATTACCAAGATCCCCAGCGTGGGCGGTCAAGCCGACTTCGCCCAATACCTGCAGGTGGTGCCTGGCGTCATTTTCACTGGCGACCAGGGCGGACAGCTCTACATCCGTGGTGGCTCGCCCATCCAAAACAAGGTGTTGCTCGACGGTATGGTGATCTATAACCCCTTCCATTCCATCGGTCTGTTCTCGGTGTTCGACACCGATATCATCCGTAATGCTGATGTCTACACTGGTGGCTTCGGCGCTGAATACAGCGGCCGTATCTCTTCCATCATGGATATCTCCACCCGCGACGGTAACAAGAAACGTATCTCGGGTAAGATTGGTGGCAACTGCTTCGGTGCGAAGGTGATGATTGAGGGTCCCCTCAAGAAAGCCAAGAATCCCGACGACGCCACAGCTTCGTTCATCATCTCTGCAAAGAACTCCTATTTGGAACAATCCAGCAAGGTGTTGTATCCCTATGCCTCAGAGACGGGTTTGCCGTTCAACTTCCAAGATATCTACGGTAAGGTGTCGATCAACGCGCCCAATGGCAGTAAGTTCAACCTCTTCGGCTTCTCGTTCAACGACCAGGTGAACAACTATATGTCGCTGTCCGACTTCGGATGGAATTCGTTTGGCGCAGGTTCCAACTTCCTCGTCATCCCCGGCAAGGCCCCTGTGATGATTGAAGGTACCGTCGCCTATTCGAGCTATACCTCCCGCATGAAGGAAACCGACAACCCCGACCGCTATAGCAACATCAATGGCTTCAACATGGGCTTCGACTTCAGCCAGTTCATGGGTAAGAATACCTTGAAGTATGGTATCGAGATGCTCGGTTACACCACCGACTATCAGACTTATAGCGTCTACGGACACAACAAGATTGGTTCGAAAGTCAATTCCACGGAGATTGGTGTCTATGCGAAATACAAGGCTGTGCTCGGCAAGTTCTTGCTCGAACCCAGCTTCCGCTTGCAATACTATGCCTCGTTGCCCGACATCTCGCCTGAGCCTCGTCTCGCAGTGAAGTACAATGCCACCGACCGTTTGCGCCTGAAAGCGGCTGCAGGTATGTATTCGCAGAATTTTGTGGCCGCCACCAGCGATCGTGACGTGGTCAACCTGTTCTACGGCTTCCTCTCGGGTATCAACAACATGCCGAAGACCTTTGACGGCAAGCCCATCACCAGCTTCCTGCAGAAGGCCAACCACTACATCTTGGGTACTGAGTTTGACCTGACGAGTAAGGCCACCGTGAATATTGAGGGCTATTGGAAAGACTTCGTGCAGCTGACCAATATCAACCGCAACAAGCTGTACAACGAGACCGAGCTGAACTCCGACATCCCCGACCTGCTGAAGAAAGACTTCACCAAGGAGACGGGCGACGCTTACGGTTTCGATATCTCAGTGAAATATGAGGACCAGCACTGGTACCTTTGGGCTGTCTACGCCTTGGGCTTCGTGACACGTGAATATGAAAAAGCTGTTGAGAATGGTGTGGAGATGGTGCAATATGCGCCTCACTTCGACCGCCGTCATAACGTCAACCTTATCTTGACCTACACGGCTGGCTCGAAGCGCCAATGGGAGTTCAGCGGTCGTTGGAACTTCGGTACCGGCTTCCCGTTCACCCAGGTGCAAGGTTTCTATGAGTACTATCCCTTCCAAGATGGCATCAACTTCGACTACACGACCACAAACGGAGAGTTGGGCGTGCTCTATGGCGAGCTGAACGGTGGCCGTCTGCCTACCTACCATCGCTTCGACATCGACGTGAAACGTAAGTTCTTCTTCACGGAGAATGTGATGCTGGAGGCCGACTTCAGCGTGACCAACGTCTATAACCGCCATAACGTGTTCTACGTCAACTTGGTTACCAGCGACATAGCACGTCAGCTGCCCATCCTCCCGACCTTGGGTTTGACCCTGTCGTTCTGATGGAACTAATAAGAGAAAAAGGAATTTGAATATGAAAAGACTAGCATTGATATTGGCCGCTATCATGGTGACATTTAGTGGCTTCGCACAGAAGTTTACGGAAGAAGACGCCAAGCAGTTCTATCGTACCATGCAAGGCGACTACAACGTCATCGTGAACGATTCGACGACGGCCACGGCCCATTTCACCCCGATTTGGGAAAACATGGGCAACCGCTTCCAATGGATGTATGTTGAAGTGATCAAGGACAAGAAAGTCATCCTTCAGAAGGTGCTTGAAGTGAAGCCGAAGAATGACAAGCTGTTCCGCGTGTATGTCTACGACCTGAAGAACCCTGCCGAGTTTGTCGGGAAATGGGGCAACCGCAACTATTTCGACGGCTTCAACACCAGTATCCTCAAGGGGAAGAAACGCATGACCTTTGTGAAGACTTCCGATTTCTCCTATCAAACCAATAGCGGTCCCAAACGTATCAAAGGCATCGACTGTTTTCCGAATGGCGATCTCTTGCACTTCAAGTTCGTGCAGGAGGACGAGCGCTTCTACATCAAGCGGATACCAAAGGGAACGAATAAGATCATCGGCTATCAGGGCCTCAAGGAACTGACCGACGGTCCTATCGGATAAACAAAAAAAGCGGCAATCGCCGCTTTTTTCATTTCATCTTGAACACCCAAGCCGCGGTGCCGCGGATGTCACTGTGTTTTAGCCCACCTGTATCGATGTAGAGTTGGCCGTCTTTGTATTTCCAAGGCAGTGTCTTCGGGCATCCCAGCAGTGTGACCTTCATGTTGTCAGTAGGCTGGTCGATGTTCAGCACCAATTGGTCTTCAGGATAATCAAGAGCGATGGCATAGAGCGCGTTTTTGCCTTGCGTGTAGCAGATGTTGGGCTGCTCGCAGGTATAGGTGGCTTTCAATCCCATGGCAGGCAGCATGCCTCCTACTTGGAATCCACTCATGACCTGTTTCTCCGTTTTCTTTGACGACCAATATAAGGCAATCGTGGCTTCAAGCTCGTCTTCTTCGTAGAAGACTTCGATGCTGTGTTGGCCTTGGGCCAGTTTCATCTTGCCCGTCTTCGCTTTGTTGCTGTCTTCGATGACGGTTTTCCCGTCAATGACCAATTGTGCCTTGTCGTCGGTCTGGATTTCAAAGGTATAGGTGTCGGCGGGGCAGGAGAACACACCTTGCCAATGTGCCTGGAAATGGTCGCAGCTGATGGCGGGGTCGGGTGAGTTGCGCTTCCAGTCGAAGTTGATTTCGTTGTCGTTACGCACCACCTTGACGGGTTTCATCTCATAGAATTTCTTGTAAGGTCGTGTGCCGTAGATGGCTTCACCGTTGGTGTCAAGCCACTTGCCGAGATCCAACAATCTTTCTTGCTGCAACAACGGAATCTTGCCGTCGGCGGAAGGACCCACATTGAGGGTCATGCCACCACCTGCTGCCACGAGGACGGCAAAGTGGCGGATGAGCTCGTCGGAGGTCATATAGTTTTCCAAAGGCTCGTTACGGTTGAGGCCAAACGAACGGCCAAGGCCACGGCATTCCGCCCAAGGTCTGTCGGTGAGGGTGATGCCCGCGCT
>DBXU01000006.1:7411-7572 GCA_002310075.1 Bacteroidales bacterium UBA1204
AAACCGTGTTGCTGTCCGTCGCCCCAACGGTCATTGACGATGGCATCCTTGCCCACGGTGTTGTAGTACCACGAAATCAATTCTGTGGCATGCCATTGCTTCGCGCTGTTGCGCCATTCGCCGTCGGTGAAGATTACGGTGGGCTTGTATTTGGTGACGAG
>DBXU01000048.1:0-127 GCA_002310075.1 Bacteroidales bacterium UBA1204
GTTTGATTGCTAATTTTGCCATAATTATTCTGATTTAAATTTTAATGATTCAAAATTGACTTCGTCGAATGCTTTGCATTTCAAAGATTGAACGGCGGGCATTAGTCACATTTCGTGCCAAAGTGGA
>DBXU01000048.1:207-1939 GCA_002310075.1 Bacteroidales bacterium UBA1204
ATCATTATGTCCAACATCAACGACGAACGGAAGATCAACGAGCGGTATAAGATGATGACGGAGCAGCCCGTCAGGCGGCTGATCCTTAGAATGGCCGTGCCTACCATCATCAGCATGCTTGTGACCACCATTTACAACATGGTAGACTCGTTTTATGTGGGACATTTGAGCACCGAAGCCGTGGCTGGCGTGGGCGTTTCCTTTGCCTATATGGCCTTCATCAACGCCTGCGGGTTCTTCTTTGGGCATGGCTCGGGCAACTACATCTCACGAGCCTTGGGTGCAAAACAGGGACAGAACGCGGGGCGTATGGCAGCCACGGGTTTCTTCTCCCCTTTGATTCTGGGCGCTATTGCAGGCCTCATCTGCATGATCTTCATCTCGCCCTTGTCGCGGGCCATGGGCGCCACCGAGAGCATCCTCCCCTATGCCAACGACTACCTGCGATTCATCCTCATTGCCACACCTTTCATGATGTCGTCGCTGACACTCAACAACCAGCTGCGACTGCAGGGCAACGCCCGCTTTGGCATGATTGGCATCGCATCGGGTGCCATCCTCAACATCATCCTTGACCCAATCTTCATCTTTGTACTCGACATGGGGGTCAGCGGGGCTTCGTTGGCCACGGCGGTGAGCCAATGTTTCGGTTGGTGCGTGCTTCTTTGGGGCACTTCGCGTCCTGGCAATGTGCACATCAAACCGAAAAATTTCACCCCTACCCTATACTATTACAAGGAAATCACACGAGGCGGATTGCCTTCGCTGGCGCGACAGGCCTTGTCGGTGGTGGCCACCATCAGCCTCAACCGTATGGCGGTGCATTATGCCTTACCCGGCAACGAAGCCTCCACGGTTGCGGCTTTTACCATCGTGTCGCGCATCACCTTGTTCTGCTTCGCCATCGTCATCGGGTTCGGACAAGGGTTTCAACCCGTATGCGGCTACAACTATGGAGCCAAACTCTATGCGCGTGTCAAGGAGAGCTATATGTTTTGCATTACAATCACCACGGCTTTTTTGATTGTCCTAGGAACCGTCGTCTATATCTTCGCGCCCGACATCATCTCTTGGTTCCGTGGCGAAGACCCCGAACTCATCCGCGTGGGCAGTCAGGCCTTGCGTTGGCAGTGCATAGCCTTCCCGTTGATGGGCATGTGCACTGCGACCAACATGTTGTTCCAAAACATCGGCTACACCTGGCAGGCCACCTTGCTCTCGATGTGCCGTCAGGGCTTGTATTTCCTGCCGGCGGTATTTATCATGTCATGGCTTTGGGGCATCACAGGTCTCGAAGCCGCGCAAGCCGTCGCCGACGTTTGCACCTTCTTGACTTCGTTGCCGTTTGCTATTTGGATCTATAGATTGCTTACCGCGATGTCACAGCATAATGCGTGACTTTGCCATTTTTCCAAGTACATTCCACCACCTTACCGTTTCGGGCGCAAAGCCCTTTGAAATGGCCGTCCTTCCACACTGATGGCAGGGCTGGAAGCAATTCGATCTTTCCGTCATGGCTTTGCAGCAGCATCTCGGCGATGCCAGCCGTGCCGCCGAAGTTGCCGTCGATCTGGAAAGGCGGATGGGCGCAGAAAAGGTTGGGATAGGTGCCTGCTGAATGGCTTCCGTCAAGATGGACTGCTGGTTCGAGTAAGTTCCTTAAAAGCTGATAGGCATGGTCACCGTCATGAAGTCGTGCCCAGAAGCAGATCTTCCATGCCCTCGACCAGCC
>DBXU01000048.1:1975-2173 GCA_002310075.1 Bacteroidales bacterium UBA1204
CATCCATCAGTTCGGGTGTCTTGGATTGGGTCAGCATCGTGCCGGGATAAAGACCGAAGAGATGCGACACATGACGGTGTTGCGGCTCCACTTCCTTATAGTCTTTCAGCCATTCCTGCAAATAGCCTTGCTCGCTGACCTGCATAGGCGGAAAATGGGATTTGGCATCGCGAAGGCTGTCGGAAAAAGCCTCATCGA
>DBXU01000048.1:2194-3858 GCA_002310075.1 Bacteroidales bacterium UBA1204
TCGTACAGCTCACTGACAATCTGCACATCCATGGTGCTACCCATGCACACACTGACGGCGGTGCTGTCGTTCAGCCAAAAAGCGTTCTCGGGCGAAGTGGTCGGGGCAGTGACAAGCCAACCGTGTTCAGGTTCCTCTATCATGGCTTCGAGGAAAAACAAGGCCGCCTCTTTCATTAATGGATAGGCCTCTTCCAAGAAACTTGTGTCTTTCGTGAACTCATAATGCTGCCAAGCATGAAGAGCCAACCAGGCTCCACCGGTGTTGGTGGCGCCCCATGAGGGATGCTCGCCAGGGGCAGTGAAGCCCCAAGGATTGCAGACGACATGGGCGGTCCAACCTCGGGCACCATAAAATGTTTGTGCTGTCTTTCGGCCTGACGGCATCAACCCTTCGGCAAAGTGAATTAATGGCAGGTGCAGTTCCGAAAGGTTGCAGACCTCGCAGGGCCAATGGTTCATCTCCACATTAATATTCAGGTGGTAATCGCCGTTCCATGGCGTCTGGATGGTATTGGCCCACAGCCCTTGCAGGTTGGGTGGCAGCAGGTCCTCGCGGGTAGAGCTGATGAGTAAGTAACGCCCGTAGTGGAAATAACAGGTCGGCAGCCAAGGGTCGTCGTTGACAAGGAAGTCTTTCCAATGGTCTTTCAGGGTTAGGTCTTGTTTGTCTTTTGGGTCGCCAATCACCAACTCCACACGGTCAAACAGCTCGTGATGGGCTTTTAGATGGTCGTTCTTCACTGCTTCAAAGCCTTTCGCGATGGCTTTTTGCAGGTGCTCGTTGACGTATTCCTCGGGGTTGTCGCACATGAAATCGGTGGCAGCACAAAAGTAGATAATCGTTTCGTGGTCTGTGGTGACCGTTTGTGCTTTTGCATAGTATTGCACCCCTTCCACGCCTTCAACATTGCTGTCCAACTGGCCGAACATCACTACGCCGTCAGCATCATTGATGACATCAGCTTTTTCGGGACGAGAGAGATTAACTTTTAGGGTCGGCCCTTCAACGGACTCAGGGACCTTAACTCTTATTACCGCCACATCATCGATTCTGGAGACGAAAGCTTCGCGTTCGTAGTGAAGGCTGCCTCTCTCAAAAGAGACCGTATGGATGGCATCGTTAAGGCAAAGCGTTCGCTTATAATTGGTTACAAAATCGGCATTGGGATAACAGTAGGTGATTGTCATGTTGCCCAAGGTCTGGTAGCAGCCGAAAGGCACTTTAGCGCCTTGCCCATGGCCCGAGCCTTCTCCACCGCAGACAAAGGTCTCATACATCAGGTTTTGGGCTTCGTCGTTCCTGCCTTCTTTCAGCATGCGTTGTATTTCAGGCAACGACTGCAAGGCCAAGGGGTTGCTATCGTCATTTAGTGCACCGCTCCATAAAGCTATGTCGTTCAGCACAATGGTCTCCTTCTCCACCCCGCCATCGGGCATCATACCGAGGTGGCCGTTGCCCAAAGGGAAGCACTCCTCCCAGATTTGGGCGGGAGCAGTGTGGGTGAGGTTCCACTGCGGCTGGGGGAACTGCTTTTGGCAACCGCAAAACATGAATAAGGGGATAATGAAAAGAAGACGCTTCATGGCAATAGACAACCTTTATTTCGGAATCGATCATGGCAAAATACACAAAAAAACCGAATCAGCGAGATGCTATAGTAG
>DBXU01000089.1 GCA_002310075.1 Bacteroidales bacterium UBA1204
CGGGCTGCAAAGATACGACTTTTTTGAAAATTAGAAGTGGTTTTGGAAAGATTTTTTAAATTATTTACGAGGTATTTGTTAGTTCTCACCAATTCCAGTCTTACTCCTATTATTTAATACGGGGATGCTTATACCAATTCTTTCCAAAAATCCATCGGCAAATATACGTTTTCCAACTCCACGGCACTTGCAAACAAAGGTGCAATTTGTGTGGGAGTAAATCCTGCAATGCCACAACCTATCTTAGTGACGAGGAAGATCAGCTCGGGATGCTGTTTCGCGAAGCTTAAGAACTCATCTACATAAGGAAGTATGGTGTTTACGCCACCTTGCATGGTGGGAATGGCATAGCTTTGGCCTTGCAGGCCCACACCTTGTCCCATGACGGCACCAAATCTCTCGGCGGCAATGCGAGCTGCGCCACCACCATGAACTCCTGCTAGATTACTACCAAATACAAAGATTTCGTTGTTTTTCAGGTCACTAATGAACTCGGGCGTGATTCTTTTTTTAAGGTCCTCGTTGAGCTTTTGAAGTGCTTTTTGCAGCATCAGGTCGTGGTCGAAGGCGAGGCTTGGGACTTTATCGATAGAAAACCACTGCGCTTTGGCAGCATCGTCGTTACCTTTCACTTCAGCCTTTTTTGTCAAGGCATAAAAAGCAATTGAAATGACCCTTTCTCTTGGGTCGCGTTCGACCTCTGAGAAAGTGCCTAACTCCTTGATTTTACTTAACGTAAGGCCTGTTTCTTCTTCTAATTCACGAAGAGCGCCTTCCTCGGCGTTTTCGTTCATGTTGAGGAAACCACCAGGAAATGCCCAAAAGCCTTTGTAGGGTTCATGGCCTCGTTCAATGAGCAACACCTTTAGTTTGTGCCCATCAACTCCAAATGTCACACAGTCAGTAGTAACAGCAGGGCGAGGGTATTTGTATGTGTAATTCTTTTCTTCCATTTGGATTGTTTGTAGGTGAAATCTCAATCAGCCACATCAAAGTTATTGGATTCAGGATGGTTGTTGACTGCGCCAGGCTTGTCGGAGTGCTCGATGGCCTCGTTAATGACTTCAGAGTTGAACATCTCGTCAACAAATTCGTGTGTCATCGAGTGTCTCCTGCGCCATCTTTTGCCTTCAACCTTAGTCTTTTTCACGGCATCCTTCATCTTTTGATTGAAACTTAACAGCCTTAGGTAAAGGCGATAGAGGCCTCTTTCCTTGTCGATGACCGGGATGAGGATGGAGTTAATAACAATGCTGGAAAGAATGACGGAGAACACGATGTTTCTGACGAACATGGCGATTTCGGTGTCGGGGATGTAGATGATGGCCTGAGTAGCCAACACGGCTGCCGTCAGTCCTTTGGGGTTGAGGGCTGACATGAAGACCACTTCTTTTTCAGGGATGTCGTCTTTCTTGGAGATGGCGAAACGCACGGCAGGGATGCGGATGATGAACAGGATTAGGCTGATGCCCAGTCCGATGACGAAAGGCTGCCATTGCTTTAATTGGATGGAGATACCCACGTAAATGAAGAAGAAGGTTTTTAGCAAAAGCACCAGTTCTGAAAAGAGCGAGCGCTCGGTTTCGTTTAGGTTGACGGGCACTTTCTTGATGAATTTCTTGAGCCAGGTGTTGTAGATGGCGTCGATGTTGGCCATGCCGATGCCGAAGGCAAGGGCAGCGATAGCGCCGCTGAAGCCCATCCATTCGTTGAGGCCATATATGATGAATACGAAGGCTGGCGTGGTCAGGATGGAGTATTTGATGTTGCGTACTTGGTCGAGGATCAAGGCCCAGAAGATGGCTCCGAGCAGACCCATCACGCTGGCCAGGATGAAGGAAGAGAAGATGTCGCCTAGGATGGCACCAAACTCTACATGGTGGGATTTAATGGCTTGCAGCAAGGCAAGGGCCAGGACGATGCTGAACACATTGCCGATGGCTGCCTCTAGAATGAGCATGATGGCAGGCTTCTCTGACATGCGCATCTGCCTGACTATGGGGATGACTACCGCTGAGGCTGTTCCGCCTAAAATGCAACCGAGCATCATGCTGATGGTGGGGTCGAGCTTGAGGCCAAGCCAACAGACAAGCCAAACAGCTACGGCAGAGAAGATGAAGTTGAATGCAGTGAGTTTCAAGGCCCCGCTGAAAGAGTCTTTCAACGCGCTGAAACGCAGCTGCGTGCCGCTCTCAAACAGGATGGTCACCAATGTAATGCCTGAGAATAGGCTGCCTGCATTGCCTAGACTTTCGGGTGAAATCCAATGGAACACGGGCCCGATAAGAAGACCGATGATGATGAGAAATAGCACGTCTGGGATGCGCTTGCGGCTGAATATTTCGCTAAATAGGTGGGCGGTGAAGATAAGTAGGCCTATGATGGCGATGGTCAGACCGATTTGGCGCGAAGAACTGCCGCCTGAAACCTGTTCCACAACTGTGTTGACGACGTCATGCGTTGTTGAGGCGTCAGAAACACTTGACAAAGTGTCGGCTAGTCGCGATAGGGTATTTGTCGTTGGGAAAAGGTTGGATTGTATCATGTTGTATGGGAATTAGTTGAATAATCTCCAGTTGACCCCAATAAAGATCCTGCTGTCTCGCATAGGATAATGGGGCGCGATAAACGCGTTATAATTGCCAGTCAAGAGGAACATGTTGCTATATGAAACAAAGATATCAGCTTTTTTCACGTTGATTGAAAGCGCAAAGTCGATGAAGGGGAAGTTGCCAATTTGCACATCATTCTGTAGATAGAAGGTGCGAGTTGCTGGCATGTAGGCGTCAGCGTAATATTTGGTGAAATATCTTATGGTTAGGCTAGGATGCAGCATGGCTGCCTTGTGGAAGATGGGTTGGGAATAGCCAACCCTAAGTTGGCCGTGCAGCAAGGGGAGGTGAACTACTTCTTCGTTGCTTGATTTCTGAAGGCTTGCAAATCCCTCGAGTTCAAATCTCCATAGTTTTTGATAAAAGCTTAGGTATGCTTCCCGGATGCTAAACATGCCGTCAAACTGGGCGGGACGGGCGTCAAAACCAAAATAAATCAGGTTGGCAATACTGGTCTGCTTCACGCCGATACTATAGTCCTTGAAGCTGTATTTCAAGTCGAAATTGAGATAGGTGGCCGACTTAAAATCGTTGTCCCACCGAAAATGATTGGAGGTATAGTGTTCCTCAAACCAATTGGCCGATTGTCGTTTGATTTCTGCGCTAAATGTTGCGTAGCCATAATTATTCAGGCTTGTACCTATAAACTGTTTCCATTGGCCTCTAAGGTCGAAATCGCCGATTTGATAGCCCAAGGTAATAAGCTCGCCTTGTCCTGTGATGCGTGTAGATTTGAATAAATTGACGATGATGCCACCGCTTACGCTCAATTGGTTGAAATCTCTTATCGAAACTGTTTCCCCTTCGATGTAATCGTAATGCTTTACCTTATAGAAGCCATGGGTGACACCGGCATAAATGAAGAATGGGATGTCGTCGTTGTACTTTTGGTATCCAAGGCTATTCCATTTCAGTGTATTTCTGATGCCTCTTATCAGAGTGGTGTCAGTAGACTTGGATTTGTTAAATAAGGTGTCAAAAGGTTGGTAGAAAGTAACGGCAGGTTTTGATTCGTTGTAATACAGTTTATTGTTTTGGTAACTGAAACTATGGCAAAGGCGACCTAAAGTGAAACGCCTGTTTTTTGTTGAGGGTTGGTCGTCGACAAGCACTGTGTCTCGAAGAAGCAAGGTGTCGGAGATGATACTGTCGGTGGGAGGAGGGGAAGACATTTTGCCTTTTTGGGCAAGGAGATTGAAGTAGTGTTCAAATCCCAAGCCGCTTGCTATGACAAAATTGGTTGCCGAGTTGAGGTGAGTGGGAATAACGGAATTGTCGGATTCAGTATGTGATGTGTAGTCTTCGTCGTTTACAATGCCTCCATTTTCTTGCATCTCCAGTTTGTTGCGGTAGGCATAAACCGAGGCTCCATAGCGATTGTTTTTTGTGAGATAGTGCGCGTTGATCCAGAAGTAATTGTTGGCGGATTTGTTGTTGATGAAAACGCCTGGAGAAAGTTCGGAGTTGACTGCTAGAGAGATGAATAGGCGAGGGGAGAATTGCCTTCCGAACTTGAAATTAAGGTGTTGCTCTTTGTCGCCGGTTGTCATCACATACCTTAATTCTGAGTAAGGTAGGACTGATTGATAGGATATGATGTTGTTTTCATTTTGCAGATAGGCAGAGTAGGAGGGCAGGCTCATATCGAATCCGATCTGATTATTATGATTGAATCGCATGGGTTTGTGGGCTAGCCCGGTATTGCTGAGTGTGGAGTAGATAGTGTTTTTTCTTTCCAGGGTCTCGAATTTGGAGGCGTGGAAAGTGAGTGTGTCGATTACGCGAGGGCTGTTTAGGAAGATACTATCGAAGGAAAAACTGGAGAAAGTGACGTGGGTAGAGTCGACAGTAGGGTTTTGTTTTTTCTTATTTATAGATGGAATGTTGCCTTTGGCGGTCTCTTGAGAATAACTCATCAGACTGACAATCAGAGAAATAAACAAAAACAACCGTCTTTTGCGCATGATTTGCAAATTTGGCTGTAAAAGTAATAAAAACTTATGAGATAATAGCAATTAGATTAAAAGGGTAGGGGGGGTATAAAAACGAAGAAGCCTTCGCGCTCTGCGCGAAGGCT
>DBXU01000144.1 GCA_002310075.1 Bacteroidales bacterium UBA1204
ATCATGTGTTCCATAACTTGTTTTGCGCCAGCGGCGATACCGCAAGTGGCCATTGCGACCTTGATTTGCACCAAAGAGTCGGGATCGTTGCTCTTTTCGCGAAGGTCAAGGGTGGACTGAAGCTTTTCTCTCATAGCTTTCAGTTCTGCTAAAGACTTAACTTTTGCCATATTTGCTTTTTTTTTATGGTTATTTATTGAGTTTGTTTCTCTTATTTGTTTTTCACAAAGTACCTCTTTAGAAAAACGCTGCAAATTTAGGCAAAAATAATGCTCATTCCAAATAATACGGAAAGTTTTTTCGCTTTTTCGGTCATTAAAATGGCGTTGTCTTTCAGCTGTTTAAAGACAAATAAATCGCCCTTTTCGTAAATTAGAAACGTTCTAATTTAGAAAAGGGCGGTTTGATGCGTCAAAAAGAGGCTTAGAGCTCGTCGTAGGTGAGCATCTCAAGCACCTTCATGAAGTTCTTTTCCTTGAGGTTGGTCTCACCCTCATCAGCAGAGACAATGTCGTTAATGTCGGCTAAAAAAGCGGCTTTATCTTCCTCAGTCTTCAAGAACTTATCTTTATGTTCCTTGAAGAAACTAAGCCATGCCGGACTCGTCATCGACTTCCATGCCTCAAAGACTTCATTGTAACTCTTTTCATCGAACTGCAAACAGATGCGTTCCAACTCATTCATGGAAATGTTGCCGTCAATTCCAGATGCACATAGCATCATGAAAATTTCGAATTTTTCTTTGGTCAAGTTTTCCATACGCATATGGTTTTATGGGTTACATGGTACAAAAATAGAAAATAAAACTATACCTTTGCAGCAAATTTGAATTTTTTATGAGAAAAATTTTATTCATTGCCATTTTTGCCCTGCTCAGCAGCATGGGAATGGCACAAGACAAGTGTTTCTGGGTCTTCTTCACCGATAAAAATGACACCCAATTCGATCCTTACTCCTACTTCGACGCCAAAGCCATCGAGCGCTACCAAAAGTGCGGTGCTGACCTTTACGACATCAGCAACTACCCGCTGAACGAAAGCTATGTGAATATGGTTGGCTCCTACTCCACCGAGGTTTTCGGCGAGTCGCGTTGGCTCAATGCCCTAGGTGTCATGGCCTCTGACGACAACGCCGCATTGATTGCCCAAATGCCCTTCGTGGCCAAGGTTCAGGAAATCGTTTCCGATGGGACGCTTGCGTCATTGCGAGGAGGAACAACGAAGCAATCCGGACTTGACGCTATTGAAAACGACCCTGCCAACATCCTCACCGACCAGCTGAAACGTTTCGGCGGACAGCATTTCGTCGACCACGGCATCGATGGTAAAGGACTGCGCATCTGCGTGATGGACGGTGGCTTCCCGAAAGTGGACACCCACCCTGCTTTTAAGCATCTGCGCGATAATAATCAGATTCTCAAGACCTACAACTTTCCCAATAAAAAGGAGAACGTCTATGGCTGGAACACCCACGGCACCATGGTGCTGAGCTGCATCGCCGGCATCAATGCTGAGGGACAGAAGATGGGCCTCGCCACCGGTGCTGAGTTCCTGTTGGCGCGTACCGAAATTGAGCCGGAGCCTTTTAAGGAAGAGGTATGGTGGGCACAAGGCGCCGAATGGGCCGACAAGAACGGCGCCGACATTATCAACAGCTCGCTGGGCTATGGCAAGGACCGCCACTGGACCAAGGACATGGACGGAACTTCCTACGTGGCCAAAGCCGCCAACAAAGCCGTCGAAAAGGGCATCTTGATCTGCAACTCCGCTGGCAATGAGGGCGACGACAACCGTTGGATGACCATCATCACGCCCGCCGATGCCGAGAATGTGATTTGCGTGGGTGGCATCGATGCCAACCTAAAGGAATATCGCCATATCTCTTTCAGCTCCTTCGGGCCCACAGCCGACAAACGCCGCAAACCCGATGTGGTAGCCTTTGGTGAAGCCCAAGTGGCCAACCCCAGCGGTGGCTTCACCTCTGCCTTCGGCACTTCGTTTGCCAGCCCGTTGACAGCCGGTTTCTGCGCCTGCGCTTGGCAGACCAAGCGTGACCTGACCGCCTTACAAATGAAGGCCGAAATCCAGAAATCATGCGACCTCTATCCTTATTATGATTATGCCTTTGGATACGGCGTTCCCCAAGCCGCCTATTTCACGGGTGACCTGAAGCCCGCCGAGCGTTCCTTCAACCTCGTGCAGGAGAAGGATGGCGTGAAGATTGTCGTCCCGAAGGTCATCGAAAAACAAGACGTGTTCATCAATGTGGAAGGCGCCGACGGTGTTCTGCTCGGCTACTATAAGGTCTATCCAGACACAGCGGGCATTAAGCTATATAATAAGGACTTCGGACAAGCCAAGAAACTCAACGTTTCCTACAATGGTTACTACGACTCCTGCCCTGTCAGCGGATTTGGCGGTGACACACGTCTTCTGACGAGATACAAGAACAGCCAAAACGGTACCTTTAAAAAAGTGAAAGAGGAAGGCTGGCAAAAGACAACGTTCTTCCAATATGACTACAACCTTCCTACCAGTATATGGAACGGTTTCAACCGCCATTTCGCCTATGGTCGCCGCTGGATGTATGGCAAGACCTATAAAATAGGTATGGGCCTCGGCTTGGATTGGAACCGTTTTGTGGCCAAAGGACATGTCCCGGACGCCATGGATGTCGCCTCTCGCGAAACCATTATGCGTCAGATGCAACTGCGTGGCGAGTTATTGCAACGCGTTGTTATTCGTTTGTGGGGCGTCAACTGGGACTTAGGCGTTTATGGCGGCATCAACGCCCTGCGCCGCGTCAAGGTTGTGGACAACATGAAATGGCACGATGCTGAAGGCAATTCTATTCAACCTTACAACAGCAAAGTCACCAGCTATTATAACTACTGCAGAGCGATGAACCTCTTCGAATACGGTGCCACCACGCGCATTAGCTATAGCATCGCCAACATGCTCAACATCGGCGTATATGGCAGCTATCGCCTGTCGCCTGTCATCACCAAAGACGATTTTCTGATTGGCAGTCCAAATAACCAGCCTTCCCCATGGAGCGTCGGTCTCGAAATTGAAGTCATGCCATAATACAGCCTGACACATAGGTTTTGGAATAAATCGCACTTTTCGGAGTGCGATTTTTCTTTATATGTAAATAAATTGCTAAATTTGCAGTCCTTTATTGAAAGAACAAAAGATCAAAAACGATAAACAATGAAAGTACAGGAATTAGTTGAGAAACTCAACCTCAAAGTATTGTCGGGCGCGAATGGCCTTGACAGAGAGATCGATGGCTGCTACATCTCCGACCTCTTAAGCGACGTGATGGGCAATGCCATGGAAGGCAACATCTGGATCACACTGCAGACCCATAAGAACGTGATGGCCGTGGCCTCGCTGAAGGAACTGGCGTGCATCATCCTGGTGAAGAACCTTGT
>DBXU01000156.1 GCA_002310075.1 Bacteroidales bacterium UBA1204
TAATAGCTAACGGCTAAAAGCTAAAAGCCAAACAAGCTGAAAAACGAAAGTATTAACTTGAACAAAACAATAAAACCTATAATACGATGAAGAAATTAGCATTGACATTAGCTATCGTCCTCGGACTGAGCATGACCACCTTCGCCGACGGCGGCGGCCTGTTCCAACGCGGCAACACGCCCCAAGGACAGAACTCAAACCGTGAAGGCGGTGTGACGACCCCAGGCCTTCCTGGGCACGGTGAACCGGGTGACCAGCCAGCCCCGCTTGGCAGCGGCATCGTCCTGTTCACCGCCCTGGGCGCCGCCTATGGCATCGCGAAAAAACATAGAGAAGAATAAAGACCTTATAGGATCACCAACTTGGTGACGCTTTCCATCACAGTGGCTTGTCCGTAGTGGATCACATAGATTCCTGCTGGCAAGCCACTGACATTAACGGTCGTCGATCCCATAAAACGCACCACCGGCAAAACCCGGTTGCCCAAAAGGTCATAAATGGCGACTTCCGCCAACACAGACTCACCCACATTGACATACACCTCATCGCTCGCAGGATTCGGATAAACGCCAATAGGAAGCTCTTCAACAGGAGGCTCGGGCGGGGCCGGCTTCTCGGCCTTCCAATGGCACCGCCACCCCAAATCGCTGGTGGCACAATCGGATCTGAATTCGAGACATACGACATTACCCGACGGCACCACCTTCCCTGGACTCTTGGTATTCCAACGTCCCAACTTTGGCGCATACACGTCGTCACCATCATAGATCCACAGGAAATCATAGTCGCTCTCCAAGTCAAAACTGCTAAAATCAAGCGTTATCTTAGTGTCTTCGGGACTTTCTATCACCCAAATCTTTCGTTCGTCATCGCCATAAAAACGATGATCCAAATCACCTTCCTCCCCTGTCAAACGGGTCACAGGTGTGCCTTCGTTGATGAGCTTATAATAGTAGTTCCAATCCCAATAGGGACCCGGATCGACATGCGACTGGTTGGGATAATGCTGATGCCCTCTAATCTTGATACAGGCCGTTTCACCACCCAAGTCGTGCAAGCCCTCGTTCAGGCAAATTCCATTGTCGAGCGTGTCGCGATAGAAGGTGCGATGTCCATCGATGGTCTCATAACGGGAACATATGTCGCGAACCAAATCAGCCGAAGACCTATACATGGCCTCGGTGAAAAAGTCAATAACATTGCCATAGGCCTCATGCTCGATGCCGATGGTATAGGCGTTGGCACTACGGGCATGCCATGCCTTGTCGGCCTCGCGCACCATCTGCGTCACCTGTCCGTCCGACGAACGGATGACATAATGTGCCGAGACCTGCGCCTCGCAGTTTTTGAACCAGCTGATGCAACCTGCATAAGAGCCTTCGGTATAATGTATGACAACGCCACTTACAGGATCGGTGCGTTCTCCATAGTTACACTCCGGAGCTGGGTCCCAAATGGCTTGTGGATAGTCAGCATCGCTCACAACCAACAAGGTTTTGGCAGAAAGCCGCTCCAAGTCATCGCCAAACAAAGCCTTCATGTCTAAGTTGTGCGGTTCAAAACCAAATGCTTTGGCATTGCTCCTATCGTTCAAAAACGAGCACACCGAATACAGCATCGACTGCATGGGATAACGGTCCTTCGCTGCTCCCACTGGCAGTTCCGACAGCTGCTCAACAACCTGAAGATGGTCTTCAAACGTCTTGACCTTTTCCTCATTGGATAAGACAGCAAAGGCCTTCGCATAGGCCATCACATTGACGACTGGATCAGTTTTGATTTCCTCCATTGCATAGCCCGACAACTGTGACACCCACTCAAGATTCTCCCTGAAATAGCCCTTACCGTTTTCCACAAGTCCCATCAAGCCATAAGCCCGAGGCATAGCATTGGCATCTTCAGAAACATAATTGGCATCGGTGAGATGATGACAATGGGTGTTAGTATAGGAGATGGCCTCCAACAAGCCTGAAGGAATCTGAGGAAAAGCCTCGTAAGCAGCTCGAAAAGCCTCCTTGTATTGTTGCTGCGAAAACAGCATCGTGACAGACAAAAACAGCCCTAATAGGGTCAAACAGCAACGTTTCATAACTAATCCTTATTTTATATCACCAGTAATATCAGCACGGGAAACTTTCGGGAGCAATTTTGCGACAAATGGCATCGATCTGTTCCAAAAGGGCAGCATCCTCGTCATCGTCATCATGGACGATGACATAGTCGGCGAGATAGCATTTCACCTCTTCACCCCATTGGTTAGCCATGCGAGCGCGAACGGACTTCTCATCGCAATGGTCGCGAGTCATCACACGACGTAAACGGGTCTCCTCGCTAGCGCTAACCATTATAACAGCATCAAACATCGTCTCGATGTGTTTCTCATAGATAATGGCCGATTCATACATCACAAAGGGTGCCTTTTGCGCCTCGGCCCATTCGGCAAAACAACGGTTCAAAGTGGGATACAAAGTCTGCTCTACAAAATCACGGTCACCCTCATTGCTGAAGATGGCCTTTGAAATCAGCATACGGTTAAGGCGGCCATCAGGCAAATAGGCGTCCTTTCCAAAGCGGCCTGTAATAGCCTCCTTGACTTCCGGAAGATCATATAAACGCTTAGCTTCGTCGTCACTATGAAAGACAGGGATTCCCAACGACTCGAAGAGGGCACAAACCCATGATTTGCCCGAGCCTATATTCCCCGTAATTCCGATCCGCTTCATCGTCATCGAACAATCATGTATTCCACTTTATCGGGCGATGCTGACACAATCTGCACATTGCGCGGCCATGAAACAAGTTGCACATCGAGCAAAGGGCTCATCTGTTTCAGTTGACTTCCATTCACACGGGCCACAAAACTCTCGGGACCAACGGAAGCATAATCCTTGATGGGGACCTTGCATTTCACCGTCATCGCCTCCGGGAAGAAATGAACTTTTAATGTATCAGGACCTGAAACAGGCACCTTGATGTCCACTTCGGTATATTGCACCACTTCCACCTTGACCTTCACAGCGGTGGTATTGGAATGTATGCTGCCTTCATGAAGGTCCAAAGCGACTTCCTGTTCAATTGTCTCACTCACATCCGAGGCACTTAGCAAAACTGTCTTAATCGACCTAAGCGTATCCAACATTTCGGTCGGGCCATATATGGTTACAGAAGATGGTGACAAGACAGGAAGTCCATACACCTCATATTGACGATGCGTCTTGATGTCGCTTGTCAACTCAACCGGAACGACCTTCGACATTAGCGGTTCCATGTTGAAATACACCAAGGCATCGTTCATCGTAATGTCGGACGCCTCAATGCCTATGCGACCAGCAATCTTTTCTGCCACATATTGACTGCTAAAAGAATAGACATTGCCACTTTCCTGGCGATACGGCACCTCACTCAATGGCACTTCCACCACCCTGTTCTGCTCTCGAATCAGGTTGTATCTCAAGGTGTGAAAACCATCAATGTTCAGAGACAGCTTGACACTTTGTTCAGGTGAAGAGATCCATTTGTCGGCAGGGGATTCCACGAGAGTTAGGCGGTACGTGGTCGAAGTGGTGTAATTCTCCGACAACTTGATAAGGAGCCAAAACAAAGTGGACAATGCAAGAAAAACCAGAAAGGTCAGTCCCGACCTTTCCAACTTACGGTTTACCTTCTTCTTTATTTCTTTGATCTCTTCAACCATAACATCGTTATGCTATGCCAAAGCAGAATGCGGGAAAACCCGCATTCTGCTTTATGGCAATAAGTCAGACTTGATTAAGCTTGTCCCACGCGGGAACCGGTCTGCACCAATGCGGTCTTCTCTACCTCCACTTCCATGTTGGGAGCGAGAGAGAGGATGACGGTGCTTTCCTTTACTTCGACCACCTTACCGTGGAAGCCACCAATGGTAACCACCTTGTCGCCCTTCTGCAGGCCATCACGGAATTTTTGTTCTTCCTTGGCTTTCTTCGACTGGGGACGAATGAAGAACAACCAGAAGACAACAATAAGGAGAAGGATGAAGATAAGGCTCGACCACATGGAGCCACCTTGTTGGGGCTGTCCTTCGGCTTGAAGTAAAATAGTAAGCATGTTCATAGTGTTATTATTTTAAAGGTTAATACTGATCTGGAGTGTTCACCATGGCTTTCAAGTGAAGCATGGTCCTGTTAGGCATCGTGTTGGCCACCACTGTCAACGAGCGGTTTTGCATGCCATGGTGTCCCTTGCTGTTATAGGTAGCCTTGATAACGCCACCTTCTCCAGGAGCAATAGGGGTACGCGGATAGTCACCCACGGTGCATCCACAACTCGTCGAAACATTGCTGATAAGCAATGGTGCATTGCCTGTATTGGTGAAATGGAACGAATAGGTCACCACCTCACCTTGCAGAACCTTGCCAAAATCATGTTCGGTCTTCTCAAATTCGATGGCTGGCATCCTGTTGGAAGACTCGGTGGCCGATTTGGGGTTGTTTACCAATTCCGTCGAAAGTTTTCCCTGTTCACTGTCGCTGTTGCACGACACACACAGACACAAAACCAAGGCGAATAAGGACAAAAAATATTTCATAACTAGGTTATTTTTGCGTTCTCAATATCATGACCGAACCTTGATAGTTGGCATCCTGCTTCAGGCCATGGCATTTCAGTACATAGAAATAGGTGGCATCAGGCAAGTCGTCACCGTCCCAATCGTTCTGATAATCTTTCGAACTATAAACAACACGTCCCCAGCGGTTGAAAACGACTAACTCCGATGACATGTAATACTTGTTCAGCGGCTCATAGTCCTCATATTCCAACCCTTCTCCACGCGATGACTTGCTACCATCACCGGACGGCATGTCACTTCCACCGTCAAGCGAGATGATGAAATAATCGTTGATACCATCACCGTTAGGCGTAAACACATTAGGTATCTTCAGCTTCACCGGATTCACTTTGATGGTCTTAAAATAAGAAGTGTCGCAACCTTGTGGATTATACACCTTCAACTCGGTGATGAAATCACCTTGCTCCACATAAGTAAAACGAGGTGTCGGTTCTGTCGAAGTGATGCCATATTGGCTATTAAGGATCCAATAATAGTTGCTAATACTCAACGTATCGGCCGAAAGGTTTTCAAAGGAGAAAGTAGTATGGGGGTTCTGGAGATACACCGTGTCGCCTGGATCGGCGCTGATTTCCACCACAGGATTGGGAAAAGCCCTCAAGCTGACGCTATCCCATTGCGAGCAACCCCTTGCATCCGTTACCTTAATCTTGTAGTATTTGTACGCTTCAAGACCAATGGCCCATGCGTCATTACCTGGAGCGATATGGAGCGGGCTAAGGTTCCATTGGTAGGTGAAAGGCGGTGCATACACCGAAGAAAGCGAATCCACCGAGGCAATCACCTGGGCGTTGCGTCCATTTTCCTCTTCATGGTTGCTGCACGTCAACTTCACCTGACGGAAATCCACCTCAAAACGAGGCTTTACCACAACGGTGAACTCGTTTTCACAAAGCAACGTTGAGTCTTGGGCACGAACCTCCACGCCATACGTCGTCGTCTCAAGCGGCCTCACAGTAATGCTATTGGTAGTCTTTCCGTTCGACCAATGGTACAAATAATTGTTATTGCCAGGCGCAGGCACACTCAACGTAACTGGCGATTCGCTGCATACGGGCATTTCAACGTTACACGTGATTTCACAAGGACTTTGCGACCAACCCACTACGGTGAAGCCCAAAAGTATGAGTAAAATAGTTGATTTTATGATGATACGGACGTTTTTCATTGGGTACAAAATAATTTGCAAAGATAGGTTATTTTCGTGAAAAACGCTTCTTTTATCCAAAATATTGCACAATTCGAGCGTTCACTAAACTATTCAAGCTTTTCTTACCATTGGAAGAGTTTTTTTCATACCTTTGCAGATTCAAGAAAAGTCATATAAAAACACCATAAAATGAGCACACTCAACGATTTCCAGAAAGAGATTCTCGCCGGCATCCCCGATGAACTGCCGGAAGTGAAACCTTACGACCCGAATATCAACCATGCACCCAAGCGCAAGGACATCCTGACGAAGGCCGAGAAGAAGCTGGCCATCCGTAACGCCTTGCGTTACTTCCCAGCCAAGTTCCATGCCACCCTGGCCCCCGAATTTGCTGAGGAACTGGAGAAATACGGCCGCAT
>DBXU01000064.1:0-320 GCA_002310075.1 Bacteroidales bacterium UBA1204
GCCGGTATGCGCTACGGCGAGGACGAAAGTCGCGACGTGGCCATGCGCGTGGTGGCCGACCACCTGCGTGCCGTCACCTTCGCCATTGCCGACGGCCAGCTGCCCTCGAACAACGGCGCCGGCTATGTCATCCGCCGCATCCTGCGACGCGCCATCCGCTACGGCTACACCTTCCTCAACTTCAACGAGCCGTTTATGAACACGCTGGTGAAGGATCTGGTAGCCCAGATGGGCGAGCAATTCCCTGAAATTAAATCACAACAAACTCTTATTGAAAAAGTTATACTTGAAGAAGAGAACTCCTTCCTCAAGACTTTGGC
>DBXU01000064.1:431-3123 GCA_002310075.1 Bacteroidales bacterium UBA1204
GGACTCGATGTTGATATGGAAGGCTTCCAAAAAGGATTAAAAGAGCAGAAAGAGCGTTCGCGTGCAGCCGCAGCCGTTGAGACCGACGACTGGGTAATGCTACAGGCCGAACAGCCGACGCAATTCATTGGCTATCACGCTTTGGAATGCGAATGCCACATCATCAAATACCGCAGTGTGAAGGCCAAAGGCAAGCAGTCGTTCCAGATAGTCCTCGACCAAACTCCGTTCTACGCTGAGTCGGGCGGACAGGTGGGCGACACGGGCACTCTGTCCAACATCAACGAGCAGATTCAGGTCATCAACACCATCAAAGAGAACAACTTACCTATCCACATTGTCGCCACACTGCCCGACAACCTGACAGCTACCTTCACCGCTCGCGTTAACGAAGCTCGCCGTTTCTGCACGCAGAACAACCACAGCGCCACGCACTTGCTGCACTACGCGCTGCGTTCGGTACTGGGCACGCATGTAGAACAAAAAGGCTCGCTGGTGACCGACAGCCGCCTGCGCTTCGACTTCTCTCACTTCGCCAAGTTGACCGAGGAGGAGATACAAAAGGTAGAACATATTGTCAATGAACTCATTCGTCGCAACACCCCGCTCGACGAGCATGTGAACGTGCCCATTGACGAAGCCCGCCAGATGGGCGCCATGGCTCTGTTCGGCGAGAAGTATGGCGACAAAGTACGTGTCATCCGCTTTGGTGACTCCATCGAGTTGTGCGGCGGCACGCACACTTCGGCCACGGGCAACATCGGCTATTTCAAGATTGTATCGGAAAGCGCCATCGCTGCTGGTGTGCGCCGTATTGAGGCCGTCACCGGCCAGGCAGCCGAAGAGTACATGGAGCAGTTCCGCACCACGCTCGAGGAGGTCAAGGCTTTCCTCAATACCACCAACCCGATGCAGGCCCTGACCAAACTCATGGCCGAAACCGACAAGATGAAAAAGGACTTGGAGACCTTACAGCAAGAAAAGACGCGCCAGTTTATCGACGAGATGCTCAAGAGCGCCAAGGAAACCAACGGCATCCACCTCATCAGCCACTGCGGCCATAACGACCCCGAAATTCTGAAACAGAGCGCTTACCAGCTGAAGAGCCACGCTGGCCACGCTATCGTCATGGGCAGCGTCTATAACGACAAGCCCAGCTTGCTGGTAGCCCTCTCCGACGACCTGGTAGCCAAGGGTCTCAACGCCTCCAAGCTCATCCGCGAAGGCGCAGCCTTCATCAAGGGCGGCGGCGGCGGACAGCCCAACCTCGCCACGGCTGGCGGCAAAGAGCCCGGCGGCCTGCAGGCGGCCATTGACAAGATTATCTCACTAATCGCCTAATACAAAGCACGAAAGGACTCCCACAAAGAGTCCTTTCTTCACATTTTTCTGTTTATATTTTTCAACGGCGCAAACCCCGAGAAGTTGCTTTTCATCGTATTTTTGACCATTGTGTTAAAAAGAATCCATCCATTATGCGCAGATATATCTTACTCGCCCTTCTCTGCTTAGGAATCCTGGCAACCGGATTCGCTCAATCCAAAAGCGAAAAGCTGAAAAGCAACAAGAAAAAGATTGAAGCCGAAATTGCCACGACTCAGAAATTGCTGAACCAGACCTCCAAAAACAAACAAGCCTCGCTACAACAGCTATCCGTACTTCGCAGGCAGATATCCAACCGCGAAGAACTGATTACCAGCCTGAACAACGAGATTTTCAATTTGGAAGAGGAACTGGACCTCAACGTGAAGCTTTACAAGGAGTTGGATAAGAAGTTGGAATATATGAAGACCGACTATTCGCGCATTGTCTATCTGGCTTACAAAAACCGCAACATGATCGACAAGGTGGCATTCCTGCTGGCCTCGGAAGACTTCTCGCAGATGTTCCGCCGATTAAAATACTACACCATCTTCGCCAATGACGTAAAACGCCAGGTGGTGCTTATCAAACAGACACAAGAGGAAATTGCCCAAAAGAATGAGGAGATTATCCAATTAAAGGAGGAAAAAACCGCTTTACTAGAAGGCAAAGAAAAGGAAATCAAGCAATTGGAAATCGACAGGAATAAAAAGACCAAAGCTACCGAAGAACTGAAGAAGAAGGAAAAGCAGCTGGCCAGCGAGCTCAAGAGCAAGCAACAGAAACGAAGAGAGCTGGATGCCGCCATCAAGAAGGCCATCCAGGAGGAGATTTTAGCTGCCAACAAGAAGAAAGCGGCTGCCAGCAAGAAGAGTTCATCAGGCAGCACTTCGGGAAAGACCACAACCTCAAAGACCGAAATCACCCTTACACCAGAAGAAAAACTCATCAGCGACTCGTTTGTCAGCAACAAGGGCAAGTTGCCCTGGCCCGTCGTTAAAGGCGCCAAAATCAGCGAGTTCGGCAGCTATCCGCACCCCGATGTGCCTTCGGTGATGATTGAGAACAAGGGCATCGACATCCTTGTAGAACCCAATACGCCCGTCAGGTCTGTCTTCCAAGGCGAAGTGGCCGGCGTTTTGGACATCATGGGCACCAAGGTGCTGATGATTCGTCACGGTGAGTATCTCTCTGTATATCAGAATATCGCCAACGTTAACGTGAAGAAAGGCGACAAAGTAAGCACGAAACAGACCGTTGGAACCGTTTCCAAATCAACACGTTCGAACACCTACGAACTGCACTTCGAAGTTTGGAAAAACAGTACCAA
>DBXU01000012.1 GCA_002310075.1 Bacteroidales bacterium UBA1204
GGCTCGTTGTCCGGCTTCGCAAATGTAATCAGTGCGTTGTTCATTACGTTGTATTTAAATTTAAAGATTTAGAATTCAATATTAGAATTTGCGGTGCAAATATAGTAAATTTCATTGCGAAAAACTTCGTTGCGTATTTATTCGCAATCATTTCATTCGCTTGATGACCTGCAAGCGATGCGTATGCTCGTTCTTCTCCTTGTTGAAGATGCCTGTTTGGTCCAAATAATCAATGCGGACTTGCCCCGAGCAGTGGATGATCTGCTCGTTGCCCATTATGATACCCACATGGGTGATGATGCCGTCCTCATCGCCAAAAAAGGCAAAGTCGCCTGGCAGTGTTTCCTGTAGGAAATACACCAAATCTCCCTCTTGAACCTGTTGTGAGGCGTCGCGGGGGAGAAGAAGTCCTGCCATGCGGGCGCAAATCTGTGTCAGTCCTGAGCAGTCGATGCCCATCGCAGTGCGGCCACCCCAAAGATAAGGGGCGCCGAGAAGCATTTTGGCGTAACCCACCATTGTTTCGGGACGGAATTCCAAGGGCATTTCGATGGCGTCGGGATGTGGCTCATAAAGAGGAGAGCCTAAACTCAATAACTTGCCTTTGTATTCTGCGATAGGCTTGTTTATAAGATAGACCCTCTTGCTTTTTAGCGCAAGGAAGTCCGCTTCGCTGATTTCACAAAATTGTTTTGCTTGGATCCAACCTTCGTAAAAGCCGGTTTCAGAATCTTGAGTATGCTGAATGGTCGAAGGGCCGTTCTCTTTCCGAACGAGCACCCATTCATGGCTTTTGTCCAAAACATGGTATGTTTCATTGTAAAGCAGCTGGCTTACCATTTCTGAAGCATGTCGGTCTTCTTTGCGTAAGGCGATGGCAGACAAATTGCAGATGCCGTAGGTCATAAAATTTAGTGTTTTTTCTGAGCGCTAAATTAGGGAAGAAATCGGTTCAAAATGCCTTTTTTGATTGTTTTTTTTCAATAGTTGGGAGTTTTTCATAATTTAGCACACGGTTTAATCAAAGACGATAATCATTAAACAATTGGTTATGAGTAAGATAAAAGATTTTTTAAATAGAATAAGGCATAGTTATTACGGAATAGCCAAGGTTTTTGCTTTTATTGTGGCCATTGTGCTTGTATGTTGGCAGATGCCTCGCACAAGCAAGTTCAAATACGAGTACCAGCTTTCGAAGCCATGGCAGCACGAGAGCTTGTACGCGCCTTTTGATTTTCCTATTTATAAGGATGCCGCTACGCTCCGTGCTGAGACTGAAGCGGCCTCGAAATCGGTTAGACCCATTTTTTCTTTCAATGATGCAGAGGTGCAAGAGGCACGTAACGCCATGATCAACGCCTTGGACGCCCAATGGCATCAGGGCGAGGGCGCCTATCTGAACTCAAACCTAAACTTCATGCTGGCTGTCTTCGATTCCATTCAAGGCAGAGGTATTGTGGCCTATGATAGTGATATTGCCAACATGACACCTGATGCTGAGGTGAGTATCATTAAAGACAAGGTGATGAGCAAAGCCAGGTATGGAGACTTGCTGACCTTGACATCGGCGACAGAGGCTGTCGATGCCATTATTTCTGATGCTACGTTTGTGAATAAGAAGATGATGGCCACACTGCTTAAGGATGCCTTGCGTCCTAATGTTTTTTATGATACAGAGCTTACCAAACGGGCAGTAGAGGCGGCAGAGAATGGTGTCTCGCTAACTTATGGATTGGTACAAAAGGACGAGAGAATTGTTATGGAGGGCGAAGTCATCGATGCACATACGTATAATGTACTCAACTCGTTACAACGTGAGTACACCTCGCGGTCGATGTCGGGGGCAGAGTCGAGGCGCGTTTTGTTGAGCCAGATTTTTTTGGTGACATTGGTCTTTTCCTTAATGGGATTGTACGGTAGCAAACTACACAAGAATGTGTTCTCAGATTTGAAAAACATAGTGTTGTTGCTTACGATGATGCTGTTGGTTATTATTCCTGCGTATGTTCTTGTCAAGTTCGCCCCAGGACTGATATACGTGATGCCGGTATGTTTGCTCGCTATCATGGTCGGCTCTTTTTTCAACTTGCGTTTGGCTTTCTCTACACAGGTTTTCGCGGTAATGTTGATTTCGTTGGTGGTGCCAAATCCTTTCCAGTTTATTTTCATGCAGTTGGTGGCTACTGTACTGACGGTGTTTAGCATGTCAAATGTGAGGCATCACCGTTTCATCCAGGCTGCGCTGTTTGTTTTTGTGGGCTATCTATTGGTTTACCTCGCTTTCACCTTCCTGTCAACTTCCGAAGTCAACTGGTCAGAGGTGTTCTTGTTGTTACTTAATGCCTTGTTCACCTTATTGGCTCAACCGCTCATCTTGATGCTTGAACGTATTTTCGGCATTCCCACTTCTCTTTCGCTTATGGAGTTGAGCAACACCAACAGTCCTCTGTTGCGTGAACTTGCCACGACTGCGCCGGGCACTTTCCAACATTCCATCCAGGTAGCCAACCTTTGTGAAGAAGTTCTTTTCGAGATTGGCGGCGACACGGTATTGGCACGTACGGGCGCTTTGTATCACGATGTGGGAAAGATCAAGAACCCGATGTATTTCACCGAAAACCAACACGGTGCCTACAGTCCGCACAACGACCTCTCCAATCTTGAAAGCGCAGAGATCATTATCTCACACGTGACCGATGGTATAGAATTGGCGCATAAAAACCACATCCCTGAGCGCATCATCGACTTCATCCGTACCCACCATGGCACACGTCGCACCGACTATTTCTACATCAACGAGCAAAAAGCCCATCCCGACGAGGAAATTGACCCGACGCCGTTCACCTACCATGGTCCTGAGCCCTTCTCACGCGAGACCGCCGTCCTTATGATGGCCGACAGCATCGAGGCCGCATCACACAGTCTGAAAGATCCCGACGAGAAGAAAATCAGCGACTTGGTCGACAACATCATCAACAAGCAGATGGAGGCGGGGCAGTTCCTCAACACCGACCTCACTTTACACGATATAGAAACTGCTCGCAAGGTTTTGAAAAAGAAGCTGATGAGCATTTATCATGTGAGGATAGCCTATCCTGAAAAGTAAGTAGAATAGTTATGAATAAATTACTGAAATATGTGGTCATGCTTTCGATGGTGATGGCCATGACATCATGCGGAACGGTTGGGCTGTTGATTCACACCGCTAAAATCGTTAATGACATTCAAAGTTTTAGTGTCAACTCGGCGTGTGACACCATCCGTTTTGTTGTCAACAAGAAAAACCAAATGTTGCTCAAGGCCGAAATCAACGGTAATTTGGACACGGTGATGTATGATTCAGGTGTCAATTCGTTTGCTCTGCTCATGTACACGCCAAGCACCAAACCTGAAGGGATGAAGTTTTATAACCACAGGATTTCTGGGGCCGACAAAAAGTCAAAGGTAAAAGTGACGACTTTGCCAGTGACAATAAAAACGGATATGGTGGTGGCGGATGGAGTAGGTATGGCCAATTTAGGCCCGGAGCCACCCATTTGTCAAAAGGAGTCATCTTTGTCGCTGCGTAATATCATTGGTTTCCAAG
>DBXU01000141.1 GCA_002310075.1 Bacteroidales bacterium UBA1204
TTGAGGTAGTTGGAGAAGAGCTCCAGTTTCGAGTTGAAGTCGATGTTCTTCGCGAGGGGGTATTGGAACTTGGCCACGGCACGGGCACCAAATTCATAACGCACCTTGGCGTTCTTGGCATGTTGGGTGGTGTCGTTGGCATCCAAGGAGTTGACGCCGAAAGCGCCGATAGAAGCCAAATAGTCGTCGTTGACGATGGTGACACGACCGGTGATGGGAGAGAAATACAGCGAGAAATGAGGATTGGGCACCCATTCAATACCAAGACCCAAGCTGATGTAAGCCGGGGCGAGGAATTTTGAGATGTAATGGGTGGAGTCATTGGCATAGTCGAAGCCGTATGCGAATTGGGAACGGAAGGCTAACTCAGCGGCATAGTTGAGATGTTCTGAGGCTTTCAAGCCAGCCAAGGAGGTGAACTCAATCTTGTCATCAGTCTTGATGGGCTTTTGCTTGAAGTTGAAATAACTATAGCCTAAGGCGGTAGTTAAGGTGTTATCCCACTTGAAATTACCATTGAGATAGTAGAGGCCATAGTTGAATAGGCCTTGCCAGTTGATTGCGTTTTGACCACCTGCTGCCCAGTTGGTGTAAGAGCTTTGGCCAAAATTCAGGCCGATGTTGCCTTTATGGCTCCAGCCTTGGGGTTGTTCATCCTGTGCAAAAGAAACGAGGGCTATTGAAATAGCCAAAAAAGTGAATAGAACTTTTTTCATTTTTATGATTAATTTGATGGTTTAATAACTATTCCCGTCTTGGAAGTTGCGTTTGCCAATGCTGAAGGTGATGTCTTGCATGTTTGTGCTGCGCACGTATTTCCCGTTCTTTTCGGCAGGAATCCAAACGGTCTCTTGAAGAAGACGAATGGCTTCGTTGTCACAGCCGCCACCCACAGAGTTGACGATGACGATATTTGATACGCTACCATTGGTTTCCACCACGAAACTCAAGCGTACTGTGCCTTGTATTTCACGCTCTTTAGCCTCAGCAGGGTATTTCATGTTGTGGTAGATGAAGTTAGCCATATTGCCTCCATCGGTAAAATATGGTTTAGCGACTTCTTCCAGCTGACGGTATTCATAGATTATATAGGAAGTGTCGGCTTCCAAGGTCAATGGAGCCGTTAGCCGTTCGTGCCGTTTCCAATACCGTTTGTAGCTCTTGGCAAGGAAATCAACTTCATAGTCGATATCATAATCCGATGGAAGGCCATTGATGATGGCCGGCTTCCAAAGGATGGTTTTTACCAGATGAAGAGCCATAGGGGTAGCCTCTTCACTGAAGCTTGAATTCACTGTGTATTGGCTGGCATTTCCCTTGGCATCCGTATGGAGCCCAATGACGACCTTGCCGCTGTTGCCTTGCTCAAGATCGACTTGCGGATAAACAAGGTTGTGTGTAATGTATTCCTTTGTCAACGTGTGGCCAGAGAGAGGTTCGGGCTCCACTGTTTGGGCTTGCAGTCGCATCCCGAAATAAAGCAGGGTCAGAGCAATGATGAGTTTTGCTTTCATGGTATTATGGTATATGATGATGCAAATATAGGTCTTTTGTCGGAAAAATCTCTATTTTTGCACAAAATTTAAGCCATGGAAGACAACTACAAAAACAATATGGTGTTTGGGATTCATCCCGTGTTGGAACTGATTCGCTCACAAAAGGAGATAGAAAAAGTGTATATTCAAGGAGGGACGCGCTCTCCTGAGATCTCGGAGATTGCCAACACATGCCGTGCCAACGGCGTTCCCGTACAATTCGTTCCTATCGAGAAGATGAATCGCCTGACGCGTAAGAACCACCAAGGCGTAGTGGCCTTCATTTGCCCCATCGAATACCAGCCTTTGGAGAAGGTGGTACAGATGGTGTTTGAGGATGGTCGCGACCCCTTCATTCTGATGCTTGACCGCGTGACTGACGTACGCAATTTCGGTGCCATTGCACGTACGGCATACGCCGCCGGTGTGGATGCCATTGTCATTCCGAACCATGGTTCCGCCCTCATCAATGGTGATGCAATGAAGACCTCGGCAGGCGCACTTTCCTTAATTAATGTGTGCCGTGTGGAAAACTTGAAAGACGCCATCGATTTCCTGAAGGCTAGTGGCCTGCGTGTGGTGGGCTTCACTGAGAAGGCACAAGAAAGCTTTTGGAAAGCCGACCTCACTGGTCCGCTCTGCGTTATGATGGGCTCGGAGGAGGACGGCATTAGCCCCGCATACCTTAAACGACTTGACGGCCACCTGATGATTCCCATGCCTGGCGATATTGATTCATTGAATGTCTCGGTGGCCACGGGCATCGTTTGCTTCGAAGTAGTGCGACAAAGACAATAAAAAAAGGCGGGACAAGCCCGCCTTTTTTACTATTTCAGGTATTTATCCAACCAGTTATAGAACCTCCGCTGCCACAAAACGCCGTTCTGCGGTTTCAGCACCCAGTGGTTCTCGTCGGGGAAATAGAGGAACTCGGCATCGAGGCCGCGCAAGATGGCGGCGTTATAGGCCTGCATGCCTTGCGTGAAGCAGATACGGTAGTCCAAGCCGCCGTGGATGACAAGGATGGGCGCGGTCCATTTGTCGACGAAGAGGTGGGGCGAGTTGGCGTAGGTCTTACGAACGGTGGGGTTGGTCCAGTCCCAGAAGGGACCGCCGAGGTCCCAGTTGACGAACCACATCTCCTCGGTCTCAAGGTATTGTGCCTCTAAGTTGAACATACCATCATGGGCGATGAGGGCCTTGAAACGGCCATCGTGATGGCCAGCCAGCCAGTACACGCTGAAGCCACCGAAGCTAGCACCCACGGCACCGAGGCGGTTTTCGTCGATGTAAGGTTCTTTCTTCAGTTCGTCGATGGCACTCAGGTAGTCTTTCATGCACTGTCCGCCGTAGTCACCGCTGATTTCCTCAAGCCATTCCTGACCGAAGCCGGGCAAGCCGCGACGGTTGGGGGCAACGATGATGTAGTCGTTGGCAGCCATCATTTGGAAGTTCCAGCGGTACGACCAGAACTGGCTCACGGTGCTCTGCGGTCCGCCCTCGCAGTAGAGCAGGGCGGGGTATTGCTTGTTGGCATCGAAATGGGGTGGGTAGATGACCCACACAAGCATATCTTTGCCATCGGTGGTCTTCACCCAGCGTTCCTTCACGTCACCCATGGTGAGTTGTGCAAAGATTTTGTCGTTTACGGTGGTGATTTGTGTGGCTTCGCCCGTGGTGGGGTCGACGCTGAAGAGCTCCGTCGNNGTCGGGTGGCTCATCGACTGGCGACCAGCAATCAGCTTGTCACCATTGTATTGCACCGAGATGTAGTTGTGTTGGCCTTCTGTCAGTTTCTTGATCTCACCGCTCTCGATGTTGAGGGCGTAGAGTTGGTCGGTGGCGTAGGCATCGCTGATGAAATAGAGAGTCTTGCTGTCATCGGCCCAGCTGAAGCCCGTGCAGCATTGGTCGAACTTGGCCGAGTAGTCGGTCTTCTCACCGGTCTCGAGGTTCATCACAAAGAGGCGTTGTTTGTCGCTCTCGTAGCCGTCGCGTTCCATGCTCTCCCAAGCCATGAATTTGCCGTCGGGTGAGATCACGGGGTTAAGGTCGTAGCCCATCATGCCTTCGGTGAGGTTCTTGCACTCGCCGCTCAGGATGATGTGTTGGTAGATGTCGGTGTTGGTCGATAGGGCGTACTCCTTGCCGACCTTTTTACGGCAGCAGTAGACGAAGCTCTTGCCGTCGGGTAGCCATTGCACTTGTTCCATGCCGCCGAAGGGACGTACAGGAGCTTCCCATTGCTCGCCTTGCATTGCGTCAAACGAAGCCTCGATTTTGCCGCTGCTGAAGTTGCCTACGAAGATATGTCCGTATGTGTCGACCCATTGGTCCCAGTGGCGGTACATCAAGTCGTGGTTGATGCGGCCCGATGACTTGTCGAGGTCGGGATAGATGTCGGCCACGGTCTCTTTCAGCTTCACTTCCTTGGTGAAGATGACTTGCTGGCAGTCGGGTGAATAGAGGAAACCGTTAATGTCGTCGGCCTCGTTGGAGACGCACTGGCGGCCTGTGCCGTCGGGGTTGATCTCCCAAAGCTGCATCACGCCGTCGCTGTTAGGGCAGAGGAAGCCGATCTTCTTGCCATCGGGACGCCACTGCGGGCTGTATTCGCTTTGGTTCGAGTTCGAAAGGACGCGGTTGTCGCTGCCGTCGGCATTCATTATATACAAGGTGGAACCGCTGCGATTTTCAGGTACGCTGTAGTAGGTGACGTTGTAAACGATTTGCGAGTGGTCGGGCGAGAGGCTGTATTCGCCGATACGGCCCATGCTCCACAGCACTTCGGGCGTCATGATGTCCGACTGTAGTGTGACTTCAGTTGGGCCGATTTTGTCTTTGCCTTTTGGCTCAGTCTCAGGCTTTTGTGTGTTGCACGATACGATTGAACAGGTGATCATGGCTAACAGGAATAGTTTGGTTTTTCTCATGATGATTAGGGTTTGAATTTGGCCGTAAAATTAGGGAATAATCTTGTTCGTGCCGAAGCAAAAGCAAAACAATTTCAAACATTTTGTTACCGAGTTTGTGTAAATGTGCTATTTTTGCAACATAAACATACGGAATGGCCTCAAATTTAATCAATATGAAAACAGTAATGAAGGCAACTGCTACCTTGATGCTAACGGCGGTGGTGTTTCTCGCCGCTGGATGTAATAAAGAGAACAACGATTCGGACGTGCGAGTGACGACCTACACGCCGCAAGACGTAACGCAAACTTCGGCGGTTTGCGGCGGCGATGTGATTGTAACACAGGGTCTTTCGCTCAGCGAACTTGGCGTTTGCTGGAGTACAAATCGAAACCCTACAGCCGAGGATGCACATTTGTCCACAACGAATTGGAATGAGCCATATGTGTGTACAATCACAGGTTTGGAACGTGACACCAAGTACCATGTGCGGGCCTATGCCTTGCGCGGCTTGGAGTACTACTATGGCGACGACAAGAGCTTCACCACCGAAGGCAACAGCGGTGGTGGAGGTGGAGGTGGAGGCAGTGGCTCTTACAACGGCCACGGCTATGTTGATCTCGGCCTGCCAAGCGGCACTTTGTGGGCCACCTGCAATGTGGGTGCCTATTCTCTCATAGACTACGGCGATTACTTCGCCTGGGGCGAGACCCAGCCCAAGGACACCTACAACTGGAGTACCTACCAGTACTGCATGGGCAGCACACTCACAAAATACTGCAATAATTCCAGCTACGGCTACAACGGCTTCACCGACAACCTGACCACCCTGCTTCCAGAGGACGATGCCGCCACGGCCAACTGGGGCAGCGGCTGGCGCACGCCCACCCGTGAAGAATGGTTTGAATTGTACCGGAACACCACCAACACATGGACAACACGTAACGGCGTGAACGGCAGATTGTTCACAGCAAGTAACGGCAATAGTCTCTTTCTTCCTGCCGCTGGCAAACGCCGAGATGGTGAGCTTTGCGGCGCAGGCTCCTACGGCCAATACTTGTCGAGGTCGCTCGACCCCATCGGCCCGTGCGATGCGTTGGGCTTCTTCTTCGATTCGAGCCACTTCACCGGGGACATCGTCCTCGAACGCTCCTACGGTTATTCCTTTCGACCAGTCCGAGGGAACTAACCCTTGTTCCGCCCACGGGCAACAAGGTGACAATCTCAAAGCCACCCTCGAAAACTCCAAAGAAAACGGAGCGGGAGGGTGGCTTTTTCACTTTTTTTCATAAATTCTTTGCCATTTCCCTGAAATCCATTACTTTTGCACCTTCATTTCATATCATGGAATGGAATTTTGAATTTTAAATCTTTGAAATGCAAAGCATTCGATGAAATCAATCTTAAATCATTAAATCCTAGAATACTATGTTAAGTCAAGATGTAAAGATTGGAAGTGCTATCAGAATGGATGGAAAGATTTATTTCTGCATTGACTTCCAACATGTTAAGCCTGGTAAGGGCAACACTATCATGCGTATCAAACTGAAGGACGTTATGAGCGGTAACGTTTTGGAAAAGCGTTTCGACATCGGTGTGAANNGAGGATGTCCGCGTTGAGCACCGTCCTTATCAGTACCTCTACAAAGAAGGTGAAGACTTTATCTTCATGCACACTGAGACCTACGACCAGATTCCGATCGCAGGTGAAAACATCACAGGTGTGAAGTTCATGAAGGAAAACGATATCGTTGATGTTATCGTCGACGCCAGCACTGAGACCATCCTCTTCGCCGAGATGCCGGTGAAGACTGTTCTCCAAGTGACCTACACCGAGCCTGGTGAGAAGGGTAACACCGCCACCAACGCTCTGAAGGAAGCCACCGTCGAGACAGGAGCCATGGTTCGCGTGCCGTTGTTCATCAACACTGACGACCTGATTCGCGTTGACACCCGCACGGGTGAGTATTGCGAACGAGTGAAGGCCTAAGCCAACGTATTGATTAAGAAAGCGCAGGAGCCCATAAGGGCACTGCGCTTTTTTTGTTTTTCAGAATTATTTGTATTTTTGCTCCCGATATCATAAAACGTCTTTCCGATGAAAATACAGAAAACCACCCTTAAAACTGTTGCAGAACTAATTGACGCCAAATATATTGGACCTGCCAATTTTCCTGTGACTGGTTTGAATGAAATTCACAAGGTGGAAATGGGCGACATCACTTTTGTCGACCACCCCAAATACTATGCAAAAGCTCTCAACTCTGCAGCTACTGTTGTGCTGATAAATAAAGAGGTGGAATGTCCCGAAGGCAAGGCCTTGCTGCTTCATGCCGATCCTTTCGATGCCTTTGTCCGTCTCATGCGGCATTTTCGTCCCTTCGAGCCTCAGACGCAGCCTATCAGCGACTCGGCCAAGATCGGAGAGGGTACGCTCATTATGCCGGGTAGTTTTGTCGGACATCATACCGTCATCGGGAAGAACTGCCTCATCCACCCCAACGTGACCATCTATGACCACTGTGTGATCGGCGACAATGTCATCATCCATTCTGGTAGCGTCATTGGGGCGGATGGCTATTATTTCCAGCGCCGCAACGAAGGCTTCAAGAAGTTCGAGTCCTTCGGTCGCGTGGTCATCGCCGACGATGTGGAAGTTGGTGCCCTTTGTAGTATCGACAGAGGTGTCACCTCCGACACTATCATCGAAAGCGGTACCAAATTGGATAACCACTGTCAGATCGGTCACGACAGTTATATCGGACACAACTGTCTCATCGGGGCTCATGCCGCCATTGCTGGCGTAACGCGCATTGAGGACGACGTGATTCTTTGGGGGCGTGTGTGCATCAACAAGGACTTGGTCATCGGTACGGGAGCTGTGGTATTGGCAACTTCTGCTGTTGACAAGAACATCGAGCCGGGCAAGGCTGTATTTGGTGTGCCTGCCCAAGAGGTACGGAAACAATGGAGGGAACAGGCTGCTGTGCGTCAGTTACCTGACTTCCTAAAAGAGTATTATAAAACCCATCAATAATGAAAAGGATTTTTCTCCTGCTTTTGCTTTTTGTCATGGCTTTGGGTGGTTTTGCCCAGGACATGAAGACTTATCAATATGCTGAACGAGATACGCTTCAGCTTTATATGGATTTCTATACGCCTGAACGAGTCAATGACAGCACGATATGTGTGGTCTATGTCTTTGGTGGCGGTTTTATCGGTGGCAATCGTGACGGCAAGTTCGAAAAGGCCTATTTCAAGCAACTCGTTGACGAGGGATTCATGGTAGCTGCCATCGACTATCGTCTCGGTTTGAAAGGCGCCAAGAACCTTGGTGTTTTCAATACTGACCCCTTGGAAAATGCCATCAACATGGCAACGGAAGATGCCATATCGGCTATCGCCTATTTGTTGGAGCATTCCAATGAACTGAAGGTAAACAAGAATTTGATCATGATGGTCGGCTCCAGCGCTGGCGCCATCACCTCGTTGCAAACGGATTACGCTATGTGCAACGGGTTGTTGAATTCTAGTATCTTGCCTGAGGACTTCCACTTGGCAGGTGTGGTGTCGTATGCCGGTGCCATCTTCTCACGTGAAGGGAAAGTGAAATATAATAACCACGATCCGGCACCTACAATGTTGTATCACGGCATGGCCGATAGGCTGGTGCCCTACAAGCAAATTAAATTCATGAATATAGGCTTCTTCGGCACCGATGCATTGGTGGATCGTTTTGTGAAGTTTGGTTATCCCTATTTTGCCCGCCGTTTTGAGGGCTATGGGCATAGCGTGGCTGCTGGCGGCCCTTTAACCGTTGATGACCTCATGTGGTTTTGCCGCCATTATGTTCTCAAGAAAGAGAGAATACAGGTAGACGGTACCTATAAAAACCTAGATCCGACCACGATGCCACCATACGATGTGTATACGCCTGGTGACCTTTATAAATAAGCCGAGTTGCGCTTCTCATGAAGAAACTTGCTGTTATCCTTATTTGTTTTATGCCTCTCTTGTCATGGGCACAACTGTACTCGTGTCGAGGCCGCATCAGCAATGGATATGATTTTTGGCTCTATCTACCCGACGATTATTCTGATTCCGATTCCACCGCCAAGCCTGTAATCATGTTCCTTCATGGCCGAAGCCTGAGTGGAAACGATTTGTCAATGGTACGCCGTTATGGTTGTGTCGATGCACTTGAAAAAGGATGCGACATCGATGCCATTGTCGTTGCTCCCCAGACTTCTAATGGGTGGAATCCCCAAAAGGTGATGGATGTTTATGGTTGGGTGAAACAGCATTATATTGTGGATACAAACCGTTTGTATGTGGTGGGCATGAGCATGGGCGGTTATGGCGTGCTTGATTTTGTAGCCACCTATCCCGAACAGGTGGCGGCAGCCATGGCGCTCTGTGGTGGCGCCACGGTCAAGGATTTGTGTGGACTGAACGAGGTGCCTTTATGGATCATCCATGGTACGGCTGACTCGGCAGTGCCTGCCAGTTGCTCAAAAAAGGTGGTGGAAAGCATGCGTGCCTGTGGACCTTCTCCGCTGCTGCTTTTTGATTTGTTGCCCAAGGTCAACCATACCCGATTGGCGCGTATCTTTTATCTTGACCAAACTTATGATTGGTTGTTCGCCCATACCTTGGATAACCGGGTGTTAAATACGGACTATACCATCGACAATGAGGCCATGCGAAACGCCTATAAAGACAACGGTAGGCGCCATAAGCTAAAGGTCATGAATTGGAAAAAGTGATACAAAAAAATCCCTGACCTAACGATCAGGGATTTTTGTTGGTGACCCGGCTGGGGCTCGAACCCAGGACTTGTTGGAAATCACCGAATTATCTTGCGACCTCTCGTTTTCAGGCAGTTAGTATTATGTG
>DBXU01000031.1:0-222 GCA_002310075.1 Bacteroidales bacterium UBA1204
GATGGCGTTGGCTTTGAGTTTCAGGCAGGCGCGGTTCACCCATTTGGTGCAGGGGTATCCGTCTTTGGGGCCAAATCCTACTGTTTGCTTGAAGGCGACGCCGTTTTGTGTTTCAACGCGTTCCATTGGGAGTTGGAAGAAGCCCACATGTTTTAGGGCTTTCTTCAGCTTTCGGGGCAGCTTCTGTTTGCCGCTGAAGGCTCTGATGAGTTTTCGCCTTTG
>DBXU01000031.1:321-2520 GCA_002310075.1 Bacteroidales bacterium UBA1204
CAGTCAATGGTGTGGCTTCAATCATCTGTCCTGTCTCTTTGCTGATCAGGAAGGCTTGGACTTTGCCAGGCTCGTAGTCGATAGGGAATTTTGTTGGCATGGGTTATTCTCCTTTCGTTAGTATTCAGTTCCGCAGTATTCGCATGTGTGACCATGGAGCGGGGCACCGCATTGGGAGCACACACGCGGCCTCTTTTCTGGCGTGGTAGCTTTGATATCTCCTGTTATCCCTCTGGCAGCATCGGCCAACATTCTCATGGCCTCGATTACTTGATTGAGTGGAAGTATCGCTTCGTTGTCACGAACTCTTACAACTGGTGGTGGTGTTAGCTTTCCCATTGGTCTATCAGGTTTAATTGATTACATTGTAGTTCCTGAGCCACAAACAGCTTTTGGTCAAAATCGAAATCTGTCTTGAAGGCTTGGAACCGCTTTTCTTGTGATTCGTAATACTCTTTGTCAATCTCGGTACCGACAAAATCGAAGCCGAGTTCATAGGCCGCAATACGGCTGGAGCCGGAACCGAGGTGAGTGTCAAGAATGGAGTCGCCAGGCTTGCAGAATTTCTGCATTAGCCACAAATAGAGCTTCACCGGCTTTTGTGTCGGATGGATTCTCTCTACATCGTTCCTTCCACCTGTGGAACCGATGTGGACAATCTTTGACGGATAGTCGAAGGAAGTCCAGGCATACTCCACCTGTGAGAAGTTCTCCAAGGCTTGAAGTTTGTCCCAGCAGACAAAACATCTTGTGGGTGGCAGACCAAAGTAGTTGCCGCCGAAGATGATTTGATTCTTGCTGACACGGAACAATTCTTCAAAATAAGCCCTTGAAGGTGGGGTCAGGTCCCAATCCGTATTCATGGTGACAAAGGCACTGTTGGCATAATGGCCGCCTCCCTTATCGAAACGATTACGCTTCAGCCTTGATGCGGTACTCTTGTATTTGCCCCAACTACCCATATTCATATTGGGCGCATTGATGCCATACGGTGGATCGACAATGGCAATGTCGAAGGCGTTGTCTTGACAATGGGCCATGTAAGCCATGCAGTCCATATTGAATGTGGTGCTGATCATTCTCTTACAACTTTTGCCAATGTCTCGACCAACGCCCTGGCCATGTTAACCTCGACGGCGTTGCCGATGTACTTCTTTTGTTCGGATTGGGTCCCTATGAGGATGTAGTCCGACGGGAAGCCCATGATGCGTTTCAGTTCCATGACCTTCAACATCCGCATTCTGATGTCGGTGATGTTGTATAAGGCCATAAACTCCTTGATACGGCGGGTCATCGGCGAGTCGTCCTCGAAGATGGCAATGCCGATGCCTTCTTTCGTGGTGACGAGGTAAGGCGGCATCTTGTCCATCCTTGCGATCAAGGTGAAGCAGGGATTGTCGATGCTGCCACCGGCACTTTCGAATTGGGGATTCATCAGGTACTGCTTGACCGACACCAGCTTCTGCTTTGGGATGGTCATCATGGCGGGATTGGGTTGGTCAAGGCTGGAGATTTGGCCGCCGCCGCTGTACTCGTTCTGGTAGAACTGCGTGGTGACCAGGGCAAAACGGTCTTTGCCCGTGGCCGTGGGAGCGGGTTCTTCGACGGAGCGGTTGAAGCCGTTGCCGTAGAAGGCGGTCACGAACGAGTGATGATCTTTGCAGGTGACGGCTCCGGCGGGCTGGTCGATGCCGATGTTCTTGCTGTCGGGGTCGCCGCTGAAGTGTTTGCTGAGGAACTGCACCTTAGAGAATCCGAGGCGGTTCTGGACGGCCACCGTAGGGCTTGGCTCGTCAGTGCCAGGCGCGACATATTCGCCCCTTTGGTTCATCGAGTTGTACTTCACGAGGAAGTTGTCTTTTCCGTGAGCCACAAACTTGACCAGTCCGGCATAGATGCGTTTGAGTGTCTTTTCGCACAAGGGTTTCTTGCGGGTGAAGATGCTCGTGCCTTCGTCGTCGAGGTCGAGCACTTCGAGGACGGGTTTCCATTTGTGATACATCGTGTCGCCGAAGATTTCCAGTCCCTCGTTGCCGTTTTTTGCGTAGGTGGCCACGGGGAACACCACGGGCAGACCTTTCTTGCCGAAGATGGCAAAGAAGCGCTTGCGGCTGGTGTAGGCGCCATAGTCGGCGGCATTCAGGATGCGGTAGCCGAAGTTGTAGCCGTAGGAGCGCACATGGTTGACCCACGCCATGA
>DBXU01000068.1 GCA_002310075.1 Bacteroidales bacterium UBA1204
TCTGTTTCTGAGGTTAAATGCCATTTCGTTATGATTTAAGTGTGAATGATTCTTAAAAACGGTGCAAAATTAGTCTTTTTTCCTTTACCTTTCAATTAATTAAACAACTATCTTTGCAGCATGATTATCCTCGACAACGTAGTCGTCACCGACGAATTCCTGAATGCCCAATTCTGCTGCTGCCTGCCGAAATGCAAAGGCTGGTGCTGTGTGGCTGGCGATGCCGGTGCACCTCTCGAAGCCTCTGAAATAGAGCAGATTGAAGACAACCTCGAAGCCATCAAGCCGTATATGCGCCCCGAAGGCATCAAAGTCGTAGAAGACAATGACGTTTACGATTACGACGAAATGGGCGAACTCGTCACCCCTTTGGTGAACGGCGAGGAGTGCGCTTTTGTCTATTTCCACGAGAACGGCACGGCCCTCTGCGCCATCGAAAAAGCCTATCTAGAAGGCAAATGCGACTTCTGGAAACCCATTTCATGCCATCTTTATCCCATCCGCTTGGTGGAGAAGGACGGCTTCACACACATCCTTTATCACGAATGGAGCGTGTGCGTGCCTGCCAAACGCAAGGGCGAAAAAGAAGGCATACCGCTTTGGAAGTTCCTTAAAGGGCCGATGGTGCGCAAGTTCGGTGAGGACTGGTATGATCGTTTGGAGAAAATGATTCAGAAAAAATAGACTAAACGAAACAAATTGGCGTTCATAGATTGTTGTAGTATTCTTTAAACAACCTGTAAATGATAAAACGGTTACTTTGTATAGGGTTCTTACTGTCGTGTTGCGCCATCGTATGGGCACAAAGCAGCGAACGGCCCAACCGTTATCATTATTATGGGTATGTAGTCACAGCCGATAGCCTTAGGCCGATTCGCAATACGCATGTCATCAGCAAGATGGCACATTGCGGTACCATCACCAACCGACAGGGATCCTTTATCATTCCCGCTAGAGGTGTCGACACCCTATGGGTGAGTTGTCTGGGCTATTCGCGACGGCTGATTCCCATCGACTCCACCCTTGCAGAGCATGACACGCTTCTCATCCGCCTTCGTAGCGATACCATCACCCTAAGGGAGGTGACGGTCTTGCCATTCAACAATTATGAGACCTTCAAGGAGATGCTCATCACCATGCCTTCCGTTAAGACGCCGCGCGAGCTGCAGCTTCTTGAGGAGGATTTGAACGACCTTTGGCTGAGCAAGACACCCCAAGGCAATGGCATGGTCACCATCACTGCCAACCCCATCCAATACCTTTACGACAAATACAACAAGTCGGCTCGCCGGCAGTCCAAGCTGCTTCGTAACCGTCGCATGTATAATGAAGTACTTCGTGAACAAGGCCGAACCGATGAGCTTTTACCCGATTCTTTGGACTTTACTGTCGAGTACAGGACGTATGAAATGGAAGAGGTTCAGGAAACGCTCAATCCCAATGCCATGGTGCCTCGAAAAAAGAAGTATTTCCGCTTTGGGCAATAAGACAAGACATGACCTTCCGCGATTGGTTCAATAGTATCCTTAACCTGTTTTATCCTCGCGTCTGCGCCGCTTGTGGCGAGACATTGCTCAAAGACGAGACAACGGTTTGCCTGAAATGCCGTTACCTCTTGCCCAAGACTGGTTATGAACAAAACCCTGACAATCCTTTGGCGCAGAGTTTTTACGGCCGCGTCCCTTTCCATGCTGTGTCTTCTTGCTTTTTCTTCTCCAAGGACGGTAAAGTACAGCACCTCATCCATGAGCTGAAATATAAGGGCAACAAGGAAGCAGGTGTTTTTCTTGGACAACAGTTGGGCGAGACCCTAAAACATGCGCCTTTGTTTCAAGGCATCGACTATCTGATACCCGTGCCGTTGCATCCCAAACGTGAGAAACAGCGTGGCTACAACCAAAGCTTGATGATATGCCAGGGCATCCAAGAAGTAACGGGTATCCCAATCGGCGACAAGTATTTGGTCAGGGCGGTCTATACTGAGACACAGACCCATAAAACGGCGGAAGAGCGATTCAAGAACGTAAAAGACATCTTTGAAGTGCGTTTCGCGGAGGAACTAAAAGATAAGCACGTCCTCCTTATCGACGACGTGCTTACCACAGGTGCCACTCTTGAATCGTGTGCGCACCAATTGGAAAATATCCCAGGTATTACCATCAGTGCGGCCACAGCCGCCTGTGCTGGGAATTAAGCTTGGTAGACCTTTGGTGTATCCTCGCCGTTGAGGACACGCAAGCCATTTAATGCCAAGGCCTTCATCTCGTCTTCGCCGGGATAGACATAGACGGGGGCAATTTTCTCGACATGGTTCTTCACCAAAGCGCAGAAACCCTTGTCGTAAGCCATGCCACCCGTGAGGAAGATGGCATCCACATCCATGCTGAAAGCCGAGGCTGCGAGGCCGCCCACTTCCTTGGCCACTTGATAGGCCATNNNNTAGACCTTCTCCCATTCCTTGTTGCCGGCCTTCACGGCGTTTTCCACTTCGAGGGCATCGTTGGTGCCGAGGTAAGCGACGAAACCGCCTTTACCTTTCAGCATCTGGCCGATCTCTTTCTTGGTGTATTTGCCGCTGAAGCAAGCGTCGACAAGGAAGCCAGCGGGCAGTGAGCCAGCGCGTTCGGGCGTGAAGGGACCGTCGCCGTTCAAGGC
>DBXU01000096.1:0-3635 GCA_002310075.1 Bacteroidales bacterium UBA1204
AGTTCGTTGCCAGCATAGTCGAGGATGGTGAAAGAGCATTCAAAGTCGGTGTCGTATTCTTCGTAGGCATGATACCAGCCGTGGTTCCAGATGAAGTTGAGGTTGCCACGCAGCAAAGGAAGGTCAACAACCAAGTCTGAGCCCTCGGTCATCGTAACGATGGCGATGCGTTGTCCGCTCTCGGAGGTCACGCTGATGGCGGCGCCTTTCCAGCCGTTGCCGCCGTCGTCATGAAGTTGGAATATGACGTTGCACTTTTCGCCGACGAGGACGCTGCGGTAGGTGGTGCGGCTGATGCCTGCTTCGTTGGTGACGAAGATGGCGTATTCGTAGAGACCGGGCTCCAAGCCGTTGTCTTCGTATTCCATGGTGGCACCCACTTGGGCATCGGTTAGTTCAGCGATGACCTCGAAGTTGCGGCGGATGGTGACCGAGGCAATGCCGGTTAGTGCGTTGCCTTGAAGGTCGGTGGCTGGATTGGTCCAGCTGAGGCGCACGGCATCCAGCGAGGCCTCCTCAGAGGCGAGCATGTCGGCCACACTGTCGGGACGGGCATAGTATTCGCCGTTGTTCGGCACGATGTGACCTGTGAAACCATTGAAGGTGTTGAAGGCGTAACGGGTAGTGTTAAGTGCACCGATGGGGCACCAGGCGTTGTCGCGACCGCTCCATCCCCAGTTGTAATGGAAGTAGTCGTTCTCATCGTAGCCATCGCACACGAAGGCGTGACCACCAGCACCGGTGTCGTCCTGACCGCTGTAGTAGAGGGGCAAGAGCTCGTCCAAACCACCATCTTTCAGCATCTGTGCCCATTCCTCGTTGGTGTAGCCGCCCCAACCCCAATAGCTATAGTTAGTCTCATGGTTGTCGCAATTGTAACGGAAATAGTTGCGCAATGCATTCGGTACGTCGTCGGAGTAGGCGCCACTGCCATGACCGCTATATTGCATATCAACAGAGATGCCGAGGTGGTGCAACAGCTGAGCGGTTTCGAAGTACTCCTCTTCGGTGCTGGTTGAGTCCAAGGTGTTGGGCATCAGCTCGAAGTGGTATTCAGTTTGACCGAAGTTGGCTGTCTGTTGTTCATAGCCGTCAGGATGGTAGGAGTGTGAGCCCACGCCTTGGGCAGGCCATTCCCAGAATTTCATCACCATGCCCATGGCTGTGGCGACACAACCGGCATACACATGGCCGCCATTGCCAGCAGTGTCGGCAGGACATTGGCTGTTCCAAGGGTAGTTCTGGTTCCAGAGCGTCTGGCAGAGCGGACCGACCACAGCGCGAGTTTGACCGCCACGGTTAAGGCTACCCGTCTTTGACACAGCGTTCCATTCGGCGACGATGTCGGGTGTAGCACTGAGGTTGTGCTCACGAACGTATTGGATCTCCTGGCGGAAGCCGTCGAGGGTGAATTGGAAGCCTTCGGCCACGTCGTCGGGGTTGTATGTGCCCGTGGTGGAGTAGGCAAGGATAGGCTTCACGCGGTCGTCGCCAGCCACGATGACGAAGCCTTCACCGTTGCTGACGTTGAAGACATAATAATCGGTACCGCCACGTTGCATGTCGATGGCGGTTGCCACTAGGTTGAGCTGTACGTCAGCGTTGCGCTGGGCGACGGCAGTGGTGCTCAAGAATTTGGCACCCAGTCTTTGTGCCTTCTGTTGGTCGACAGGGCCGGCTATGAGGCTGCCGAAGGCAGCGAGGAGGCAAAAGGTCAAAGTTAGTTTTTTCATATTTATGTGTTTTGTTGTTGATTCTGGAGCGGCAAAGATAATCGCTTTATTTCAATTAGGTGCAACAACGGGAGAAAAATAACACAAAAAAAGGATTCCGAATGGAATCCTTGATGTTGACGCAAAAGATGGCAAGTGTTACTTAAACCATTCCGTTAGATGATCCTTGGCATAGAGATAATAGACGATAAGTCCAATCCAGCTTGTCAACAAAAGGACAATAATGGAAATGACTTTTGCTCCTGTAGAGAGGTTCATCTTAAGGATCTCAAGCACGGCTTTGATACAGAGAATAATGCCGATAATGTAAATGATAGTTCCAATCATGATATTATTATTAAAGAGTTTGTGTTTCCTCAAGGAAAGTTAAAGCATGCTTCCCGCTGTAAGGGTTATAAGGGAGCCAATGATGGCGATAACGGCAAAGGCTAGAATGATGAGGGTATAGATGCCCGTGAATTTCCAATAAGACTTGTTGTTTTTCAGGAATTGGACCATCTGTTCGTTGTCGTTGTCTTTTACTGCTTTTTTACCAGCCTTGGCGGCACGGAAAATATAAACCATAGGGATGGTCATGATAATGCCGATGATGATGTAGACAATGCCGAACATGGAACCGAATGTGCCAGGGAAATTCGCAGTCAAGTCTTCGGGCAATAAGGAAGAGCCACCGATGATAAAGGTGATTCCCAATATGAAAATAAACAAGATGCTGATGAGCATAATGAAACCGAAGAACAACAACCATTTTCTGGTCTCATTGACATAGGCCTGGGCTTCTTCAAGCAGTTTGATTTGATTTTCTTCCATGATGATTAGTTTTGAGTTAATAACTAGATTTTTTAGACGTGACAAAAATAGTGTTTTTATTGAAATATCAAATAGTTAGCGAAAAAATCAGTCAGCTTTCAGTTTTTTATACCTGAAACGTTTGGGCTCTTCATTGCCGAGGCGCTTCAGCTTGTTCTCCTCGTATTCCGAGTAGCTGCCTTCGAAGAAGTAAACTTGTGAGTTGCCTTCAAAGGCGAGGATATGGGTGGCCACACGGTCAAGGAACCAGCGGTCGTGGCTGATGATGACGGCGCATCCGGCGAAGTTTTCCAAGCCTTCTTCCAAGGCGCGCAACGTGTTGACGTCGATGTCGTTGGTGGGCTCGTCGAGGAGAAGGACGTTGGCTTCCTGTTTCAAGGTCAGGGCCAGGTGCATGCGGTTGCGTTCACCGCCCGACAGCACGCCGGCTTTCTTCTGTTGGTCGTTGCCCCCGAAGTTGAAACGCGAGACGTAAGCCCTGGAGTTCATGCTGCGTTTGCCCAGCTGGATGAGTTCGTTGCCGCCCGAGATGACTTCCCAGACGGTCTTCTCCGGGTCGATGTCGGCATGCTGTTGGTCGACATAGCCTATTTTCACCGTTTCGCCGACTTCGAAGGTGCCTGAATCGGGCTTTTCCAGACCCATGATGAGTCGGAACAAGGTCGTCTTACCTGCGCCGTTGGGGCCAATGACGCCCACGATGCCGCCTTGCGGCAGGCTGAAGTTCAGGTTCTCGAACAAGAGTTTGTCTCCGTAAGCCTTTGTGACGTTATGTGCCTCGATGACTTTGGTGCCGAGGCGGTCGCCGTTGGGGATATAGATCTCGAGTTTCTCTTCTTTCTCTTTCACGTCTTCGTTGAGCATCTTCTCATACGACTCCAAACGGGCTTTGCCCTTGGCGTGACGTGCTTTCGGGGCCATGCGTACCCATTCCAGCTCACGTTCGAGGGTTTTGCGGCGCTTGCTCTCGGTCTTCTCTTCCATGGCAAGACGGGCAGTCTTTTGGTCGAGCCACGATGAGTAGTTGCCCTTCCATGGGATGCCTTCGCCACGGTCGAGTTCGAGGATCCAGCCGGCCACATGGTCGAGGAA